>CAVJTU010000003.1:0-71137 GCA_963652495.1 uncultured Oscillospiraceae bacterium | reverse complement strand
ACTATTATTGCAGAAAATGAATCAGAAAAACAGGTACT
This sequence comes from uncultured Oscillospiraceae bacterium, assembly GCA_963652495.1. GTDB lineage: Bacteria > Bacillota > Clostridia > Lachnospirales > Lachnospiraceae > Anthropogastromicrobium. The sequence goes on along the minus strand of CAVJTU010000003.1, from coordinate 71,099 downwards.
TACTATAGTGCGTTTACGAAATGTGAGTTACGTGTTAAATTTGATTGAACCGCCGTGTACCGAACGGTACGCACGGTGGTGTGAGAGGTCGGGGATTTAACAAATCCCCTCCTACTCGATTACGGAAAAATTTCCTGAAAAAATGATTGACAAAAACCTTTTGCAATGCTAAACTACAACAGAACGTGACAAAAAAGTTGTGGAAAACAACGATAAATAATAAAATTGCAAAATAAAAAATAACACAAATCCACAATCAAATCTAACATCACATCAAAAATCATATTTGGTTTTGCATAAAATGATGCAAAAAGAAGCGCGCAAATAAATTGCATAAATACAAAAATCCCAAAAGAATTACCGAAAAATAGAATATGAAAAACCATCGAATTTCATCCGGTAGAAATGAAAATCATCCGACAGGTGAATGACAACTATCGACTCATTCATAAAAAACTGTTTGATGGCGATACCAAAGAAACAAATGAAAAATCAAATAAAAAACTATTTGAAAAAAACATTTGATTCGATAATCACATGATGATTACATAACTATATGATGATTACATGACTACATGAGGAGAAAAAAGATGGAAGGTTTAATAAGTGTTATCGTTCCTGTTTATAATTTTGAAAATTGCCTGCAAAAATGCGTGGACAGCATTCTGAATCAGTCTTATACGAATCTGGAAGTGATTCTGGTAAATGATGGTTCAAAGGATCAATCTGGAAAGGTATGCGATTATTATGCACAGATTGATTCAAGAGTGAAAGTGATTCACAAAAAGAATGGAGGTGCTTCGGATGCCAGAAACAAAGGACTGGATGCAGCTACTGGAGAGTACATCGGCTTTGTGGATGGCGACGACTGGATTGAAAAAGACTTTTTCCGCACTTTATACGAGTTGATACAAACACATGAAGCAGATTTGTCGATGATCTCATATAATGAAGTGCAAGAGTCTGGAGTAAGAGCACACGCAGATTCAGACAACGTGTTTGTGATGGAGCGCACCGATGCTGTAAAACAGCTTCTCTTTGACAAGCGCATTCAAAATTATGTTTGGAACAAGCTATATCGAAAAGAACTGTTTGAACAGATTCGTTTCCCGGCAGGTATTATTTACGATGATATCAATGCCATGTATGAGATTTTCAGAAGCGCGCACCGCATCGTCTATGCAGAACAGCCGTTATACAATTATCTCATCCGTTCCAATAGTATTGTAAATTCTGGTTCTCATCAGAAGAGAGTGGATGAACTGGATTCGGTAATCAAGCGATATGAAGATGTGAAGCGTGATTTCCCAGAGTTGAAAAAGGAAAACGCGTATGCACTGGTGATGTGGATGATACGTGTCTATACTTATACGGTAAAGGAAAATGACCCGGATGACGCATTTATCAGGGAGCAGTATACACTCTTTCAGTCAGAGGCGCAGAAATATCTTTGTTATATCCTGCCGAATTTAAAACCATTTAAGCGCATGATTTTACTTGCAATGCTGTGGGACTTAGAAAAAGGAAAAGAAGTCGTAAGAATGGATGGTGTGTTACATGGGTAAAGAAAAAATTGAAGAGAAAAATAAAACAAAAACAAAGGACACATACACCTTCACTTCTAACGCTTTATGGCACTGGAAGGAGCAGTTTCGGCGTGAGCCGCGCATGGCGGTCTCAGTGCTTGCCCTTTCGGTAATTGCAGTGGTGCTTCCACTCTTAAATGCAAGACTTCCCAAGCAGGTGCTTCGCGGACTGGAGGAGCATCTGGAATTAAAGCAGCTTGTGCAGCAGGTGGGCATACTGATTTTGATTTTGGCAGCAGGCAGCATGGTAAAAAGTGCGCTCGATGCCTACATAAAACGGATGCAGGGACCATTTGAGGATGATTTTAATCTGCGTATGCTCAAGAAAAGACTATATGTAGATTACGACGTGTTAGAAAGCAAGAAATTCAATGATGACGCTCATGCAGTATTTGACTCGCTGTATCGAAATAATTCTGTTTTGCGTGATGGCTCTATGATCTGGCAGCGTTTTTTGACTGCGGTAGCAGGACTTGTCTTATACAGTGCAATTTTAATGAAGCAGAGCATCGTGGCGGTACTTCTCGTGTGGGTACCGGCGCTGTTGATTCTAGGGCTAAAGGAGCGCGCGGCAGCGTATGACAGACAGCTTCGCCCAGAAGCGGACAAGGCAAGCCGAAAAATGAAATATGTGGAGGAGTGCGCTTGCGATCTGGCGGGTGGTAAGGACATTCGCATGTATGATTTGGCTGGATGGCTGCTTACGATTCTTCATAAGGAGCAAACGACAGCGGATGGCTATGTGAAGCGATGGGAGAATGGCTATTTTGCAGTGAATATCTGCGATGCGATTCTTTGTTTTATTCGCGATTTTGGAATTTATCTTTATTTTATCTGGAAAATTGTAAATGGCGATATGGCAGTTTCGGATTTTGTTTGGTATACGGCGATTGCGGCAAGCTGTCAGGAGGCGTGCAGCGCACTTCTTGATAGCAGAGAAAAATTGGGGCGCTTAAGTTTTGACTACTCGCGTCTTCGCCAGTTTCTGTCTTCATGGGAAGAATCTGCTTTTCGTGGAACGAACTACGAAAAGGCAGGCAGTGCGGTTGAGATTCGTCTGGAGCATGTGGGCTTCACTTATCCGGGCAGCACAAAGCCGACCATAAAGGATGTTAATGTTACACTTCGTCCCGGTGAACGAATCGCGCTTGTCGGTTTAAACGGTGCGGGCAAATCAACGCTCGTAAAACTGCTTTGTGGATTGTATCGTCCAACGCAGGGCACGATTTTCATCAATGGAAGACCACAGGAAGAATATACCAAAGAGGAATATTTTTCATTGCTTGCCGTTGTCTTTCAGGATGTAAAGCTTCTTCCGATGACAATTGCTCAAAATGTAGCATCCGATGTTGGTACGCATATTGACCATGAGCGGGTGCGTGAATGCTTAAAGCTTTCTGGATTATGGCAGAAAGTCAGCACTTTCCCCAAAAGAGAGGATATACCGCTTGGCGCAAGCATCCTCGATGGAGGAATTGCACTTTCGGGAGGCGAAAATCAGAAACTCTGGATGGCTCGTGCGCTCTACAAGGATGCGCCGATGCTTCTGTTGGACGAGCCAACGGCGGCACTCGACCCATTGGCAGAGCAGCAGATTTATCAGAAATATATGGAGATGGTGGAGGGACGCACCTCGGTGTTTATCTCACATCGACTGGCAAGTACCCGCTTCTGTGATCGCATTTTGCTGTTAGAGGGTGGAACGATCATTGAGCAGGGAACACATGATGAGTTGATTCGCCAGAATGGCCGCTATGCGCAGCTGTTTGAGATACAGGGAAAATATTATCGAACAGAAAAAGACTGCACAGACAAAGATGATGCAGAGGAGGTGCGTGCATGAAGATGAAAAAGTCACAATTTCGTGAGGATGCGGCAACGTATATCCAGATGATTCACTTTCTAAATGAGTACAATCCGGGCTGGAAGATTATTTTGTTTGGTGTTTTGCTGGAAGGTATCTTTCCATTCATTGCTATTTTCCTGTCCTCAATGCTGTTAGATGCACTTTACGCGGGGCGTTCCATGCAGGAGATGGCACTGCTTGTTCTTGCTGGAACTGGCGCAAGCTTTGTCACAGCGCTTCTTCGTCACCTTGTCACAAAAAAGAAAAATATCATGTGGTGGGGCATGCAGCACCGAATGACAGAACCTGTCATGATAAAAACGATGCAGATGGATTACGAGCAGATTGGAGATGAGCGTGTGCGCACCCTTCGTGCGCGTCAGGATGAGTATCGAAAGCGTGAAAAGGATGTGTTTGAGCGCTTTCTGACGCAGCTTGAAATTCTATTGACAGCGGCGGTACGCATGATGGCAGCAATTATCACGATTGGTCCGTTTCTTGCAAAGCAGTTTTCGGGGGCAGCGGGAACACAGGAAACGTTGTTTCGCATCGCGGCGGTACTTGCATTGCTTGCTGTGTTGTATCTAAATCGCCGCTCTGTATTACAGCAGGGCAAACGACGTTTGGCAATCCACAAAGAGCATGAGGATGAGAACCGCTTAAACAGCTATATGATGAATGAGGTTGTATTGTCTCAAAAGGCAGGAAAAGATATCCGAATTTTCCATCAGGAGCCGATGATGGAGCATTACGGCGATCAGATGAATGCAAACTGGAGACGCATGACGCTCCAATACGCTCAGAATGATGTGCGTCACTTTGGCTTACAGGGAATGCTTTCCTCGTGTGTAGGCGGAATCATTTATCTGTATGTGGCATTCTGTGCATATGGCGGGATGATTACAATCGGAAATGTCGTGCGCTACGCAGGTGCCGTGCAGCAATTTATTCAGGGAATGACCGATTTGTTTGCAGGATGGAGCAGACTGCATCATGATCGAATGCAGATGGATGAATATCTTGAGTATATGGGTCTGCAAAATAAGATGAAAAAGGGTTCCCGACCGGTTCGTTTGGCGGATATGGAAAATCCAGAAGTTGAGTTTGTCCATGTGTCCTTTCGGTATCCAGGGGCAGAGCAGTATGTGCTGCGCAACGTCAATGTAAAGATAAGTGCCAGAGAAAGTACCGCATTTGTTGGGCTGAATGGCTCAGGCAAAACCACATTTATCAAGCTTTTGTGCAGACTGTATGATCCGACTGAGGGACAAATTCTCTTAAATGGAGTGGATATTCGTGAGTACGATGAGGCGCAGTATCGCAAGCTGTTTGCTGTTGTCTTTCAGGACTTTAAAATCTTTTCATTCCGATTTGGAGAGAACATTGCGGCAGGAGAAAAGGTCGATGAGGAGCGTGCGATGGATGCCATTCGCCGCGTGGATTTGATGCGCTTATATAATAAGATGCCAGACGGCTTACGTACGATGTTGAATCGGGATTTTTCAGAAACAGGTATGGAAATCTCTGGTGGCGAGGCACAAAAAACGGCGATGGCACGTGCCATCTACAAGGATGCGCCACTTGTTATTCTCGATGAGCCAACGGCGGCGCTTGATCCGATTGCGGAGAGTGAAATTTACAGCGATTTTCACCGAATTGTCCAAGACAAGACGGCGCTGTTTATCTCACATCGTTTGTCTGCGTGCCGATTCTCAAAGGATATCATCGTATTTTGCGACGGCCAGATTGTACAGCAGGGAAATCACGAGATGCTGATCGGCAAGGAAGGGCTGTACCGCCAGATGTGGAATGCACAGGCGCAGTACTATGAATAAAGTGAATCAATAAGCAAAATAAGAAAATATAGGGGAAACCTATAACAAGCTATTCTGTTTTCAGATTGGACAAAATGCATTTCAACCAGTATCATGAAAGGGACTATCTTATTCGATTCCCAAAAAAGAAAGGCATGGTACAAGGAATGAAAAACAGTATACGGGAAGCACTGGTCAAGTCGCTTCCCATTTTTTTTAGCTACATATGTGTTGCGTTCGGATATGGCCTTTTGATGCAAAAAGCAGGATTTGCCTGGTATTATGCACTATTTACAAGTCTTACCGTGTATACAGGTGCATTTCAGTTTGTGTTAATCACATTTCTAAGCAGCGGAATGTCTATCGTCACGATTGCGCTGACAGCACTTCTCATGAACAGTCGTCAAAGCTTTTACAGTTTGACATTTTTGGAAGATTTCAAGAAGATGGGAAAAACGAAATGGTACATGATTCATACGATGACCGATGAGACGTATGCAGTAAATTGTACGCTTAGACCGGAAGATCCAAACCGCAGGCAGGTGATGTTCTTTGTTGCATTGTTTTCACGAATTTACTGGATGGTGGGAACGGTGCTTGGCAGCATACTCGGTCAGCTGTTTGGTCAGATTCCGGATGGCATTGATTTTTGCATGACGGCATTGTTTGTCATTATTTTTATAGATCAGTGGGAACATGCAAAAAGCCATGCACCGGCATTGATCGGACTTGGAACCGGTGTCATTTGCCTGTTTCTCTTTGGAAAGAGCAAATTTATTTTGCCGGCATTGATTATTGCATCTGGCATTCTGCTTTTGTGGCAGCGAAAAGAGACAAAGGAGGAGACTGCGCAGTGAGAGAGCCAATTGAGATTTTGTTGATTATCATTATGTGTGCAGTCATCACATTCGGACTGCGTGCACTTCCATTTTTTGTCTTTCGCGGGACGCGTACCATGCCTGCGTGGCTTGACCGACTTGGAAAGGCATTGCCGCCGCTCATTATGGCAGTACTTATTGTATATTGCTTAAAAGATTCCACAACCGATCCGGGACACACTGGAATTGCGCAGGCAGCAGGTGTGCTCGCCACGGCAATCAGCTATAAATGGAAGCATAACACGCTGCTTGGCATTGTAGCAGGCACTGCTGTCTATCTTTGTATGCTGGCTATTTGGTAAGTCTTGCAAGGAAAAACGTATAATAAGCACAAAAGCACTGCAAGAACAAAAGCATCAGAAAAACAAAAACATCACAAAAACAGAAATAACGCAAAAATAAAAATATCGCTGGAATACGCTTATCAGAAAAATCATAAAAAGAAAATCGCCTTCATATGTTAATAATAGGGCCAGTCAGTCAGGTCAAAACCGACTGAAAGCAGAAAAGCCCAATATCAGCATATGGAGGCGATTATGTTAGAACTTCAAAAAAAACAGATACATATGAGCAGGAGCAGGAATACAGTGGGGGCGCAGATTACGTTTGACGAGGATTTCAATATCCCGGATGCAAAGCCGGATGTGGGCAGCGTACTGTTAAAGCAGGCAGATGCCGTGATGGAGGAGCTGCGCCAGCTTTCGGAGAAGGTGATCGTGAAGGGACGGCTGGACTTTGAGATTTTATATGCCGTGGAGGGATCCGGTCGAATGAAAAATTTGTCCGGTGCGCTCGAATTTGAGGAGAGCGCAGGGTATCCGAATCTTGAGCCTGGCGATTATGTCCGGTGTCGAACGAAGGTGGAGGACATCAGCATTCGGGTGGTCAATTCCAGAAAGCTTCATATCAGTGCTGTGCTGGGAGTGGAGCTTTTTGCGGCTTCGGCACATCTTGAGGAGGCGGCTCGGTCGCTTTCGGGCGGCGAAGATGTTGCTGTACTCGGAAAAGACATGGAAGTCGTGTCATTGCAATTACAAAAGAAGGATACGTTTCGCATGGAGGAGGATGTGGTCATCGTTCCGGGGAAGCCACTTGCGCAGTCACTTTTATGGAAATCGCTCAGTCTTCGGAGCATGGAGTATCAGGTGCAGGAGGACAAAATGTTCATTCAGGCCGAGGCACAGCTGTTTGTGATCTACGAGGCCGGACAGGAGCAGCTTCCGATGCAGTGGATGGAAAAGATGATTTCCTTTACCGGGGAGCTGCCGCTTGCCGGGTGCCGACCAGAGATGATTCCATCCGTGGAACCAGTGCTGATCAAAAAGGATGTCAGCATTCATCCAGATGAAGACGGAGAAAATCGAATCTTCCATGTGGATGCGGTCGTGGAACTTGATATGAAGCTGTATCTCGAAGAGAAGGTGCATTTGCTCTGCGATGCCTATTCCACGACAAAAGAAGTTGACACCAGCTACAAGACAGCGCATCTTGAGACACTTCAGATGAAGAACACAGCGAAGTGTCGTATTACGGAGAAAATCCCATTGCACAGCACCGATACGATGCTTCAGATTTGTCATAGCGAGGGCTTAGTCTCAATCGACCGGGCAGAGATTGTGGCAGAGGGCATCCGCATCGAGGGCGCAGTTTATGTTACCGTACTTTACCTTGCGGCAAATGATGAGCGTCCGATGCAGGCAGCCACAGGTGTGATTCCGGTCAGCCATGTGATCGAGGCGGGCGGAACAAAGCCCGGAAGCTGCTTTACAATCAGTCCGATGCTCGAACAGATCACGACAATGATTGCACCGGGTGGTCAGGGCGAGGTGCGCGCCGTGATCAGCTTTGATACATTTGTGCTTACTGAGCATGAAATCTCTGTACTGGATCAGGTAGAGTTCACTGGAGAGCAGATTGACCCAAACAATTTTCCTGGGATGATCGGTTACATTGTTCAGCCGGGTGATAATCTCTGGTCGATTGCAAAGAAATACCGCATGAGTGTCGAGCGAATCCGTGAGGTCAACCAAAATAATATGGAATCAGCTGCGTCTGCATCCAGTGCAGCAAAGAATGGTGCAGGCACAACAGCAAATAAAAACGTACAAAAGAGTGGTGCGGATGATCTTGGCATCGAACCCGGGCAAAAGCTTCTTTTGGTGCGATAAGGGGATTATGACAGATAATGAAAGGAACGTTTTTTGATATATTGCATAACATAATAGTGTAACGCAGCAGGGCAGATACCGCAGGTTGCGCTCGAAACTGCCGGCTGCTTCTGATAGATCTTACCCGGTCTGAAAGGACCGGATACATAGTCAGAAGCAGTCGGCATCATTTTAATATAAAAAAGGAGCCGCGACGGACTCCTTTTTGTGATCATAAACCAATATCGCCGTAAAGCCCCTTGCTTTAGCTATGGGGATATAAGGCGGCTAGTATTGATTTTCAATCGTACATTTGTTATTGAGCGTTCTCAGCTAAAAACTCATTAATCTTGTCAACCAGATCATCTGGATCAATTCCGTGAACTTCAGCAGCCTCGCCGATGGACTCAGCCTGAGATGCCGGGCAGCCAAGGCAATGCATACCAGCAGCCATAAGAATCGGAATAACACCGGTGTTTACCTGAAGCAGCTCACCGATTGTAATATCTTTAGAAACCTGTGTCATATCAAAACCTCCATTAAAAATGCTAAAAATCAGACAAAAATGCCCGCTTGATTCTCATTATACTGTTTATCAAATAGAAATGCAAGGGGATATTCGCAAATCGTGATGATGCCAAAATTATAGCAATGCTTTAGGCATGGGGAGTGTCAAAGGCTGTTAGCCTCTTCAAAAAAATCCATACAACGCTGTTTATAATCCGCTGCCTCGTCGTAAACACCATGACCATAGCTATCGTCGTAAAGATAAATTTCACAATTCAATGCCTTTGCAATCTCCTTGGAGGCTTCGGCAGTCACAACATTATCTCCCTCACAGCCGATTACCAACACAGGGCATTGTATTGCTGACAGCTCATTATAACAATCAAAAGTCAGGCATGACTTCGCCAGTTTGATAAAGCGTTCATATTCATCTTCTGTGATTCCAAGATTTGATGAAATCAATGTATCGCGGTATAATTCTAATGTATTCTTTGAATAAACATCATCGACAAATGCCTCGATAAGACCCTTCTCGTCTCGATTCTCAGCTAACTGAATCCATTTGTTTCCTACTTTTTCAAAGGTATCATTCATCTTGGAAAGTGTTGATCCGAGAACCATTTTGCATACAAGTTCCGGATGATCGATTGCAAGATACTGGGCAATCATACCACCTTGAGATGCTCCAAAAACATAAGCGTTCTCAATATTAAGTGCTTTCATAGCTGCTGCTGTATCTTCAGCAAGCTCTCTAATTGTAATATCATCTTTCAGTTCTTTGGGTCGATCAAAAAGATATACCGTATAGTTATCTGAAAAGTCCTTATAAGCCTCTGCAACAGAGTCTGCTAATCCCATAACACTATGTACAGACAGGCCCGGAATAATCACAAATTTATTTTCTCCTTTACCAAATACCATGTAATCCATCTCTACACTTCCTCCTGAAACTGTTTTTACGTCCACAGCTGCTTTGGTATCATCTTCTGATTCGCTCACATTTTCGGGTTCAACAGAGGTGCTGCCGGTTTCTGCATTTTCTTTTTTCTGATTCGAGCTATTATTGCATCCGATTAAACTGCATAGAACCAGGCAAGTCAAAAGCAATGCAATGCTTCTTTTTAATTTGATATTCATGTTCGGACCCCCACTTCCAGAGTGCTCTTTTGAGCAACTTGTATGTACTTCCAGATTATTGACGGTTACAAAAACCATGTGTATTCTAACATATCTGACCGTGTTTCGCAAGTGGTGAATACTGACTTTCAAATATACACTCTCAAAAAGGTCAAAATGCCCTTTGCCCCCAACATCATAAACATTTGAAACATTATAAAAAAGTGCTTGACAGATTCAAATTGAATTGTATAATTGTATACAATGATGCAATTTTATCACGGTAACGTGTCAAAATGGTATACAGGAAAAGCACTGCAGCAGGCATTGCAAAATGAGGAGCGCAACAGAGGAGGAAAACACTATGAAGGCAAACAAGACTATTAACCTGAGCAACAAGACAAATCTGCTTGAGCAGGATCTGTATGAGTACAAGATGCAGGATGTCAGCCAGCCGGAGCTGTTTCGGGAGATTTTCCCGTATAATGAGGTTCCGAAGGTATCTTACAACTACCGTCATGTACCAATGGATATGCCGGAACACATTTATATCACCGATACCTCATTCCGTGACGGACAGCAGTCACGTGAGCCATATACCACACAGCAGATGGTTGACCTGTATAAGATGCTTCACCGTCTGGGCGGCCCAAATGGCATTGTACGCCAGACTGAGTTTTTCGTTTATTCAAAAAAAGACCGAGATGCGTTAGAGCGCTGCATGGAGCTTGGCTATAAGTTCCCGGAGATCACGACATGGATTCGTGCAACAAAGAAGGACTTCGAGCTGGTAAAAGATATCGGTATCAGTGAGACAGGTATTCTTGTAAGCTGCTCCGACTACCATATCTTCAAGAAGATGAATCTGACAAGAAAGCAGGCAATGGAAAAATATCTGGGAGTTGTTTCAGACGCGATTGAGGCAGGCCTGAAGCCAAGATGTCACTTCGAGGATATCACAAGAGCTGATTATTATGGTTTTGTTGTTCCATTTGCAACTGAACTGATGAAACTTTCAAAGGACAGCGGTGTGCCGATCAAGATTCGTGCCTGTGACACAATGGGTTACGGAATTTCCTATCCGGGTGTTTCTCTTCCGCGAAGCGTGCCGGGTATCATTTATGGTTTGAAGCATTATGCCGGTGTGCCGAGCGATATGTTAGAGTGGCATGGACATAACGACTTCTATAAGGGCGTTGTAAATGCATCTACCGCATGGCTGTATGGCGCAGGTGCTGTAAACTGTTCCTTACTTGGAATTGGTGAGCGTACCGGAAATGTGCCGCTTGAGGCAATGGTATTTGAGTATGCATCCCTGCGCGGCGGTTTCGACGGTATGAATCCGACCGTGATCACAGAGATTGCCGAGTATCTGGAGAAGGAAACCGGCTATGAGATTCCGCCGATGACCCCATTTGTCGGCAGAAACTTTAATCTGACAAGAGCAGGTATCCATGCCGATGGTATCATGAAGGATCCTGAGATCTATAATATCTTTGATACAGACTTGATTTTGAATCGTCCGCCGATGGTTGCGATCAGCAATACGTCAGGCTTGGCAGGTATCGCTGTATGGATCAACCAGTACTATGGTTTGAAGGGTGCAGATGCTATTGATAAGAAGCATGAGGGCGTCATAGCAATCAAGGAACTGATCGATCAGGAGTATGCAAATGGACGTATCACTGTGATCAGTGAGACTGAGATGATCCGTTACGCAGAGCAGTATGTATTCCACAGAGATATGGACTACGAGGATAAGTAAAAATTACGTAACAACGCAATAAAGGAGATACGTTATGCAGCAGAGTGGAGATCCGCTTCGCATTCAGGTATTTAATACGCTTGAGGATGCGATTTTAAACGGAGTCTATAAAGAGGGGGACAGTTTAAATGAACTGAGGCTTTCAAAGAGTCTGGGTGTGAGCCGTACTCCTGTGAGGGAAGCTCTGATGCAGCTGGAACTGGAAGGGCTTGTCAAAAACATCCCCAATAAGGGGGCAGTCGTGGTTGGCGTTTCCGAGCAGGATGTGGAGGATATTTATGAGGTTCGCATCCGAATCGAAGGACTTGCGGCGCGGCTGTGTGCGGAAAAGATCACAGCAGAGGAGTTAGAAGAACTTGAGCAATGTACGGCACTTCAGGAATATTATTTGAAAAAGTCATACAGTGCCAAAGAGATGGGCGAATTGGATGGTGAGTTTCACCGAATTATCTTTGCTGCATCGAAGAGCCGCCCTCTCCAAAATGTACTGACGAACTTTCATAATTATATTCGCCGCGCGCGTGCTGTGTCAGTCTGCGTGAATGGCAGAGCCGGGGAGTCCGTTGCCGAGCATCGTGCGATCTTAGAGGCAATCACGAGGCATGACGGAGAGCTGGCGGAGAAGCTGACAGCAGAACATATTAAAAATGCAAGAGATAATATTGCTTCAACAGTTCATACGTCCTGATACGATTTAAGGCTGATAACTTCTGTAAATTTGCAGAGGTTGTCAGCTTTTTTAATCGAATCAAGCAAGTAGCGAAGCGGATTGCGAATGTCCGCTTTGACTTCTGTCATCGACAAATCTGCTTCAATGAGTGTGCTTTTACGAATGGGTACCCTGTGGAAACAAAAAACGACTGAATCCGGTGAAAAACTTTTATTTACGGTGCCTGTCTTGACGCAGGTTGGACTGCGTGCTATACTCCTACCGAAAGTTAGCCAGAACTAATAAAAGTTACGAGCATAAATGATTGCTATAAGGAGGAGAGTTATGAGACTTAAGAAGGCACTTTTTCTGGGCACACTTTGCACAGCCGTTTCCAGTATGAGTTTGTTTGCACAGGCAGGTGTTTCCTATGCAAAGAGCGCAAAGGAGACTACTGAGGCAAGCAGTGAGGAAGCAGCTGAGACAGAATCTGAGGAGGAGACCAGTGAGGAGGTTACCTACCCGATCGTAATTGAGCATGCATTTGGTGAGACTGTGATTGAAAGCAAGCCGGAGCGCATTGCAACTGTTGGCTGGGGAAATCAGGATACGCCATTGGCACTTGGCATTGCGCCGGTTGGTGTTTCCGCAGCAAATTATGGACTTGTGACCGATCATCAGCTGCACTTGTGGACCGATGAAGCATTTGCTGACCTTGGCGTGGAGGAGCCTGTTGTATTTGACGATGTAGACGGACTTGATTTTGAGCAGATCAGCGATTGCAATCCGGATGTTATCTTAGCAGCATATTCCGGAATGACACAGGAGGATTATGAAACCTTAAGCCAGATCGCACCTGTTATCCCATATAAGGAAAATCCGTGGCAGACAAGCTGGAGAGAGCAGACCATCGAGAATGCGGAAGGCATGGGCATGAAGGCAGAGGGCGAGAAGAAGGTAAAGGAAGTAGAAGAACTGATTGCAGAAAAGCTTGAGGAGTATCCGCAGCTTGAAGGAATCCCGACTGCATTCTGCTGGATCAGCGCGGATGATTTAAGTACATTTTATGTATACCTTCCGACCGATCCAAGAGCCGCTTATCTGTTAGATCTTGGATTTACTCTGCCAGAGAGCGTAGAGAAGCTTGCAGGCGAGTCAGATGATTTCAGCATCACGGTCAGCCGTGAGAATGCCGATCAGTTGGATGATATCGAGATGATGGTTGTCTACGGTGATGAGAATCTGGTAGAAACACTTCAAAAAGATAAGCTGATGAGCCAGATCCCGGCAATCAAAAATGGTGCAGTTGTTGTGCTTGACAGCACATCCGCACTGGCAGCATCTTCTACACCGTCCATCCTTTCCATTCCATATGAGATTGATGAGTATCTGGAAATGTTTGCAAAGGCAGCGGAGAATATCAAATGAGAAACAGACGGTTCCTATTAACAGTAGCTGCGTCACTTGTGGTGCTTCTGTTTTGTGTACTGGCATCGATAGCCTGCGGAGCAAAATCCGTGGGCTTTCCCACTGTTATCCACAGTCTTTTTCATATGGGAGAGGACAGCTTTGAAGGAAATGTCGTGCAGGCGAGAATCCCAAGAACAGTATTCGGCATTCTGGCAGGTGCCGCACTTGGTGTATCGGGTGCTTTGATGCAGGCAGTGACGAGAAATCCGATTGCCGATCCGAGTATTCTTGGTGTAAATACGGGTGCTTCTCTTTTTGTTGTCTGTGGAATCGCCTTTTTTCATATCAGCAATGGAAATCAGTATATCTGGCTGGCGTTTGCCGGAGCAGCGCTGACGGCAATCCTCGTTTATGGATTGGCATCTATCGGTGGAAATGGTGCCACACCGACCAAACTGGCACTTGCAGGTGCAGCAGCGGGAACGGCACTTCAGTCACTTGTCAATACGGTTATGCTTCCGAATACTCAGGTAATGGATCAGTTTCGCTTCTGGCAGACGGGAAACATCGGCGGCGCAAGCTGGGCGGATATTCGCCTTCTTTGCCCGTATTTTCTGATTGGCTTTGCCGTCAGCATTTGCATGGCAGCTTCGTTAAATACGCTGGCACTCGGCGATGAGGCAGCTACCGGACTGGGTTTGAATGTGCCGCTTACAAGAGGTCTTGCTTCACTTGCCGGTGTGCTTTTGTGTGCATCGACAACGGCACTTGCCGGACCGATCAGCTTTGTTGGTCTGATGGTACCGCATCTGTTTCGCATGGTACTCGGACCGGACATGAAAAAGATTCTTCCGATGTCAGCCATCGGCGGCGCAGTTCTTCTTCTATTTGCTGATACGATGGGACGAATCCTTGGAAGACCGGGTGAACTTGAGTCTGGAATTGTTACGGCACTGATCGGAGCACCTGTATTTATCTTTATTATCAGAAAGGCAAAGGTGAAGTCACTGTGAAAGAGAATAGAAACAGTTCTTTAATGTCGGTTGTGGAGGCAGGATATCGCAGACGTCAGAGAAAAAGCACAGTGATCACACTTGTGTTATTGATAATTATGATTGCACTTGCCGTATTTATGATGCTTTATGGAAATACGGTTTATACGCCAAAGGAAGTGTGGGACGCGTTAAATGAAGTGGAAGGAAGTGCCGTATTTACGGTAAAGACACTTCGTCTTCCGAGAATGCTGACGGCGATTCTGGCAGGCTTTGCATTTGGCATGGCTGGAAATACGTTTCAGCAGCTGCTTGGAAATCCGCTTGCCAGTCCTGATATCATAGGTGTTACATCTGGTGCAAGTGTGGCAGCTGTATTTGGTATCTTAGTTTTAAATCTTCCGGGCAGTGTGGTTTCGCTTCTTGCGGTGGCATCCGGTCTTCTTGTTTCCTGTTTGATCTATGTTTTGTCACAGGGCGGCGGCTTTTCCAATGCCCGTCTGATTTTGACTGGAATTGGAATGCAGGCATTTTTAAATGCAATCATTTCATGGCTGCTTCTCAAAGCTTCAGAGTATGATGTGGCAAGTGCGCTTCGTTGGCTGTCTGGCAGCTTAAACGGTGTCAAGCTGGAAAACGTACCGCTGCTGGCAGTTGTAGTAATTGGCGCAGCATGTGCGATTTTGTTATTAGACAAGCAATTGGAGATGCTTCAGATGGGCGAAAGCCATGCCGTTACATTGGGTGTAAAGTCAAAAGCAGTTCGTCTGGCACTCATTCTTCTTTCCCTTCTTCTTGTTGCATTTGCCACTTCTGTTACTGGTCCGATTGCATCGGTAGCATTTCTGGCAGGACCGATTGCGGCGCGCCTTTGCGGAGGAGGCCGGACGAACATGCTGTCTGCTGCACTTGTCGGAAGTGTTCTTGTGCTGGCATCGGATTTGATTGGTCAGTTTGTGCTGCCATCGCGTTATCCGGTCGGAGTTGTGACGGGAATTTTAGGAGCACCGTATCTAATCTATTTGCTGCTTCGCATGAATAAAAAGAGTGAGACAGTGTGATGAGGAAAACAATTATGGAAAAAAATAAACTTAAAACAGAAGCTTTGTCTGCTGGCTATGATGGAAAAACAATCGTCTCCGATGTGAGCATAACAATTCCGCAAAATAAGATCAGCGTTATTCTCGGCGCAAATGGATGTGGAAAATCTACGCTGTTAAAGACTTTTGCGAAGCTGTTAAAACCGGAGCAGGGAAGCATTCTTCTGGATGGAAAGAGCATTTTTTCCATTCCATCCAAACAGATGGCGCAGACACTTGGACTTTTGCCGCAGTCGCCTGTTGTGCCGGAAGGTATTAAGGTGACGGATCTTGTCGCAAGAGGACGATTCCCGTATCGAAAGCTGTTAGGCGGTCTTCAAAAGGAAGATTTCGCAGCAGTAGAGGAAGCTCTTGAGATGATGGGGATCACAGAACTTGCGGATCGATGTGTGGACGAATTGTCCGGTGGACAGCGTCAGCGTGTGTGGATTGCGCTTGCACTTGCGCAGCAGACCGATATTTTGCTGTTGGATGAGCCGACTACCTATCTGGATATTGCCTATCAGGTTGAAATATTGGATCTTTTAATGGAACTGAATCGAAAGCGCGGCACAACAATTTTGATGGTTTTGCATGATATTAATTTGTCTGCACGCTATGCCGATCATATCTTTGCCATGTGCAAAGGAAAGCTGATTGCGCAGGGGCATCCGTCTGAGGTCATCTCACGAAAGCTGATGAAAGAAATCTATGGCTTAGACTGCCAGATTATAAAAGATCCTGTGTCCGGCACACCATTGATTGTACCAGAGGGACGTTATCACAAAGAGGCACAAAAAGAAAATTCATTTTGTGCCTGAGAAATAGGAGCGAAACTTCCTTGGGGTAGTTTGGCTCCATTTTTTAAACATGGCGCGAAAAGCTGCCGGACTCTGATAACCGGTTATCCTGGCGATTTCATCAACCGTTTTATCGGTAGTTCTTAGCAGAGAAGCTGCCTTTGTCATACGCACTTGATTGGCATAATCCCAGATGGTCTGCTGATAAAGCTGCTGAAAGCCGGCTTTTAGCTTTTGCTCGCCAATGCCAAGTGTCTGGCTGAGCGCATAGATTGTGACAAAGGAATCGGCTTTGTCGCTCAGAAGGTCATGTGCAGCCACGATTTTTTTGTAATCATCAGGGCGAATGTGAATCGGACGTTTGCCAACAAAGATGCGCTCCGACATGACATCGGCGCCTGTGAAGAAAAACTGCTTGCAATCCGGACGAATCAAAAAGGCAGTGAACGTGGTGCCAAGTGCCAGCAAAAGCTCAGGTGTCATGGTACGAGTTTCTAAGAGCCGCTGAATCTGAAAAAGCAGATCCGTCAAATCCTTTGGAAGATGGACATGACGGACATTTTTGACAAGAAAATCAAGTGAATCCTCGGAAACGTTCAGATATGGAAGAATTGTATTTTTTAAATATTCCATCTCGATTGATAGTTCCACGCCTTTAAAGTGCTGACCGCGTCTCCAGCAGTTAATGCCGCCGCACGCATGTTCAATAGCAAGAAAAGGCGAGGGAACAGCAGATTGCTGCATACGGTTTTCAACAAGTGAATATGTGATTCCTTCATAGATAATTCCGGCATGCAAATATTCGGTATCATATTGAAATTCTGCAAGAAAATCCTGCGGAATTGTATAATCGCCAATACCAAACTGAATCGTATCCATGGTTCCGTAGGTATAAATTGAACCAATTGCTTCATTTGCCCAGTCATTTTGCGGTGTGGGGGCATCGCGATGCAGTAATCCGATCTGCTGATAGAAGATTCGCTGGTACGAATCCGGATCTTTTGCCTGATGATAAATCATCTTCCGAGATTTCCCTCCTTAAAGTGCTTTCTGCACAGAGCAATATATTTGTCATTAGCGCCGAGGACAACCTGGGCGCCTTCTTTTATAATGCCGTTGTCATCGTAGCGGGCATTGCAGGTCGCTTTTTTGCCGCACCAGCAAATGGTCTTAATTTCTTTAATCTCATCGGCGATCTCCATCAGACGGCGGCTGCCCGGGAAAAATTTATTCTGGAAATCGGCGCGCAGTCCGTAGCATAAGACAGGAATCTGCCAGGTATCCACAATATCGGAGAACAGGTCAATTTGCTCTGGACTGGCAAACTGGGCTTCGTCCACAATGATTGCGTCATACTTGCGCACAGAGTCCGGATTTTTTACATATTCATCTAAAAATTCATCAATCAGACTGCAGGTATTGGAGAGACCGATGCGGGAGTATACGGTGTGAACACCGTCACGTGTGTCGGTCGCCGGTTTTAAAATCAGCGCATGCTGTCCTCTTTCTTCATAGTTATATGCAACCATCAGTGCATTCGCAGTTTTCGAGGAGCCCATTGCTCCGTAGTGAAATACAAGCTTTGCCATGCTTTCGCTTTCCTCCTGTAAGACCGTGCCGGTCGGTAATGTCGTTCTTAACTATACTCTGTTTTTCAGGAAGGGTCAAGGGTGGAGTCCTGTCATTGTGTAAATGTCAGTGAGACAAATTGCTTTTTACTGAACAACAACTGAAGAAAATAGCACTTGTAACTTCCAGTTAAATTCGCTATACTGGACACAAGAAAAATGTCACTGAAAAAAGTGATATGCCATATCGCATAAGGAGGAATTATTATGGAACTTTTATTGCTTGAGCCGGTATTTAAGCAGATGATCTGGGGCGGAAGCCGTTTAAGAGATGATTTTGGTTATGACATTCCGGGAGATAATACCGGAGAGTGCTGGGCAATCAGCGCACATCCGCACGGAGATTGTACCATTGCCAATACTGAGTACAAAGGAAAGACATTAAGCTGGCTGTGGGAGAATCACAGAGAATTATTTGGAAATGTACAGGGAGACCGTTTCCCGCTTTTGATAAAGATTATTGATGCAAAGGCAGATTTGAGCATTCAGGTTCACCCGGATGACGCATATGCGGCAGAGCATGAGAATGGATCTCTTGGAAAGATGGAGTGCTGGTACATTCTGGATGCAAAGGAAAGCGGCACTATTGTCATCGGTCATAATGCAAAGAATCATGAGGAAGTAGAAGAGATGATCCGAGGCAAGCACTGGAAAGAGTTTATCCGTGAGATTCCGGTAAAGAAGGGCGATTTCTTCCAGATCAATCCGGGTTGTGTTCACGCAATTAAGGGCGGCACATTGATTCTTGAGACGCAGCAAAACAGCGATATTACGTATCGCGTATACGATTATGATCGTCTTCAGGACGGTAAGCCGAGAGCACTTCATGTACAGCAGAGCATCGATGTAATCAAGGCTCCATTTGAGCCGGCAGCAGCAGAGCATGAAAAGCTTGACGTTGCAGGTGCACAGGCTGAGAAACTGGTTAGCTGCCCATGCTACACCGTATGCAAGGCAACTGTAGATGGCAGTGCCGAGTTTGATTGGGAGCAGCCATTTGTAGACATCAGTGTTCTGGACGGAGAAGGAACTTTTGATGGCACTCCTGTAAAGAAGGGTACACATTTGATCGTTCCGGCAGGCTATGGAAAGATGAAGGCAGAGGGTAAGAATCTGATGATGATCTATTCCTATATTACCGAGAAATAAGAGGCGGGAAATACTCGATTGAACTGAATCAGGCAAGCAGCGAAGCGGATTGCGAAGGCCCGCTTCGACACTGAAATAAGATAGGGAAGCTCCCCTAAAAAGAGAAAACAGGGGAGAATAGAGGAGAATAAAATGAGAATAGGCGCATTAGAGGGCGGCGGTACAAAGATGGTGCTCGCTGTCTGCAATGAAAACGGCGAGGTATTAGACCGTGTATCCATCCCGACCGAGCCACCGGAAATCACGATGCCAAAGATGATCGCATATTTCAAAGAGCAGCAGGTTGAGGCACTTGGAATCGGATTTTTCGGCCCGGTTATCTTAAATGAAAACTCGCCAAAGTACGGCTGCGTAGGCAACACACCGAAGTTAGCATGGAGATGGTATCCGGTACTCGATGAGTTTAAGAAAGCATTGCAAATCCCGGTTGGATTTGATACCGATGTCAATGCAGCAGCACTCGGCGAGGCAACCTGGGGCATCACCAAGGGATTAAAAAACAGCATTTATATCACTGTCGGAACCGGAATCGGTGCAGGTGTGATCGTAGACGGAAAGATGCTTCACGGTATGCAGCACCCGGAAGGCGGTCATATCCTGGTGGCACCACATCCAAACGATACCTATAAAGGAAAGTGCCCATATCACGGCAGATGCTTAGAGGGTATGGCAAGTGGTCCGGCGATTGAAGAACGCTGGGGCAAGAAAGCGTATGAACTGTCCGACAAAAGTGAAGTCTGGGAGTTGGAGGCTTATTATGTGGCACAGGGACTTGTTGATATGATCATGCTGCTTTCACCGGAGCGCATCGTACTCGGCGGCGGTGTTATGCATCAGACTCATGTGATGGATCTGATTCGTAAGGAAACACTTCGCATGGTAAATAAGTATATTGATACGGATGAGTTGGCAGATATTGAAAATTATATCGTGCTTCCGAGTCTGAATGACAATCAGGGAATCCTTGGCTGCGCAAAGCTTGGAATGGATGCACTGGCCGCTGCAAAATAAGCAGCAGAACAGGCAAATCCGAATCTGCCCTAAAAATGAAAAATGGCAGTAATAAGCGTTAGAGAAGAATCAAAGAGAAATGGCTCAGCACCGCATTAGCGGTGGCTGAGCCATTTGTATATGGAAAAAAGAATTGCACTTACGATAATAAGCAGCGAGAGAATACACAGATAGTATGCAGCATTCGGTTGGGAAAGCACCATGGCAACAGTCAATGTACCATCTGTAGTCTTGGCAGAGTAGAGTGCGCCAGAAAAAGCAAAATCCTGTGTCAGACTGCTCTCAAGTGAATCAGCACGGATTGCAGTGCCGCCCGGAAATTGCACACTTAGTGTGATAAGTGTTGTATCCGGCTGCACAAGAAAACTGGAAAAGTCCAGATTTTCCGTGAAACAATAGGTATGCTGCGGCTGAAATAGTGCCATTGTCTGTGAACAGTAATCAATCGTTTCCTTTCCGCCAAATACCGCCTCGAACCCCTTTGCAAGATAGGAAGGTGTTCCGGTCTGAGTAAAGAACAATGTCAGATGGTTTTCGGCATCAGTCTTGGAAGAGATCGTGCCAAAATGTTCGGCATCGTGGTCGATCGTGTCTGTGATCAGCTGCTGGTGAAGTTTTGGAACCTCGCCGAGTGAGAGTGCAATCGTGCGAGTCAGAAGCTGAATCGATTTGACTTGTGTGGAGACGGTGATCTGCTGCGGCTGATATTGGAAGACGGCATCGTAGTTGTAGGTGCAGCCGCCGTCAACAAGACCATCGAACAGACAGATATATCCATCGTAGCCATCACGTGTAAAAGGAAGTTCCTGTTCATTTCGATCTTCATCGAATACGGCAAGCGCAGATGTCGTGTCGGTGCTGTAGAAATAGCGTGCGCGTGCGGTACCGGAATCAGGCACGAAGGACGAAAATTGAAATGGCTCTGCGTAGGAATGAACGATGCGCATCGAATTTTCTGCAACGATTGACTCTTTTGCAAGCGATTTGCTTGAGGACTGGAATAGCTGGCTCGTCAGTACACATAACTGCTCAAAACTGTCCGCATGGAATGTCAGCATCCATGTTGTGTCGGTATTCCAGACAGCATCCATTCCCTCAGGGACGATCCCATCCAGATAACTTTTCACATTTGACGCATTGTCTTTCAGTTCATCTGGGAAGATGATGTAAATTGTGCGCTTCCACTCGTTAAGTGAGAGCGAAGTCAGAATATCGATTCGCTTGGCATCCAGGATCGTTTCTGCATCACAGACGAGTGTGCCATTTTCGCTTGTATAGCTTCGTCCATTGTAGATAAGTTCATTTGTCTGTTGAGAGAGATAGGCGGAGAGATTGGTGTCATTTAACTGGGTACGTTCCTTCAAGGCATCCGTAAACCAGGTAAAGACAGCCATCACGTTGTCCTGTTCAGATAGTGTAAAGCCGGTTTTTACGCCGACTTGTGGCCGAAGGATTGTAAAAAAATCTTCAATGCCAGTCAAAGAGGCAATCTTTTCTTGATATTCATCCAGTGAATTAAAAGACAAAACAAAAGTCAGCTCATAGGAAGAAGCGGTCTCCACGTAGCTCCATTCAAGATCCTTCGGGCAGTTTGCAGAGATGAAACTTTGGAAGGAAAAATTGTTATTATGGAACAGCTTTTGCAATGTTTTCTTATTCGCCGTAACTGTCATCGTGCGGCTTCCGGATTCATCTGCCTGAATATTTAATATAGAAGAAAAGGTGATCGGCGGATACTTGGTGCAGCCGCTAAGTACCCCCAGACTAATCAGAATACAAAAACAGGGAAGAAAAACACGAAGAAGTTTTTTGATCATAGTACAATAACCATCATTTGAAATCAAAACTGACCGAAATGCTTCTTCAGTGCATCAAAGCTTTCCTTGCTGATGACATGCTCCATCTTGCAGGCATCCTCAGCGGCGATTGTGCTGTCAACACCAAGACTTGTCAGCCAGTTGGTCAGCCATAAGTGACGCTCGTAGATCATCTCGGCAATCTCACGTCCACTGTCAGTCAAGTAAATATAACCTGCCTGAGTCACGGTAATCTTTCCACCTTCTCTTAAATTTTTCATTGCAATGCTGACGCTGGACTTTTTGAAATCAAGCTCGTTGGCGATATCAACAGAGCGTACAACCGGGAGCTTCTTGCTAAGCATCAGGATTGTTTCAAGATAGTTTTCGGCAGATTCATGTATTTGCATATGTGGGCCTCCTGTGTGAAAAATAAATCATATTGTCATAAGAATACCACAAACAGGGAAAAAATTCAATAAAACTTCGAGGATTCCTCTTGGGAAAAAAATTCATTCGCTTTCAAAAAAGTGTTGACAAAATGGAGACGAGCATTATAATGATTTTGTATAGAACAATTCGCAATCGAACAATCTAAACGGAAAGAGAGGTTTACATGGGAAAAGAAGACTCGATATGCTTTAACTTAAAACGGGTAAATCATATCGTGGAAAGAGGCATTCATACCAGCCTTGCGGCAGCAGGATTTGATGAAGTCACGAACATGCACGGATGGATTCTGGGCTTTCTGTACAATTCAGAGGCACCGGTTTACCAGAGGGATGTCGAGATGCATTTTTCAATCGGTCGTTCGACCGTGACCAATATCCTGCAGCTGATGGAAAAGAAGGGGTATCTGACCAGAACAACCGATGAGAACGATGCGAGGCTCAAGCGGCTGGAACTGACAGAACTGGGAAAAAAGGTTCATCTGGATACAATTGCGGTGATTGATTTTGCGCATGCTGCTATGGAGGATGGTATCACAGATGAGGAGCGAAGGATCTGCTTAGCGGTATTCAAAAAGATCCGGCAAAATGTAGAACATGTAACAGGTAAGGAGGAGAGTAGCCGTGATAAAAACACTGGGTGCATATGTAAAAGAGTTTAAGCGTGCATCAATCGCAACACCGTGCTACATGATTTTGGAGGTTTTGATGGAGATGTTAATTCCATATCTTATGGCTTCCATTATCGATGACGGTGTATACAAGGGCGACATCAAGCATATTTGTCTGGTAGGAGCCGGAATGCTTGTAATTGCAGCAATCGGTCTGTTTGCGGGCATTATGGGAGGTATTTATGGTGCAAAGGCATCAGCAGGCTTTGCACGTAATATTAGAAAAGGAATGTATGACAACATTCAGACATTTTCCTTTTCCAACATTGATAAATTCTCGACAGCCAGCCTTGTAACGAGACTGACCACGGATGTAACAAATCTTCAGAACGCATATCAGATGATTCTTCGTATGTGTATGAGAGCACCGGCCAGTTTGATCTGCGCGATGGCAATGGCATTTATCACAAATGTAAAGATTTCACTTATCTTTCTTTGCGTAATTATCGTTCTTGGCGTGATTTTATTCTTTATTGTAAATACAGCAAGAAGATGCTTCACGGAAGCATTTCCAAAGTATGATGCGTTAAATGCCAGTGTTCAGGAAAATGTATCAGCAATCCGTGTAGTAAAGGCATATGTTCGAGAAGATTACGAGAAGAATAAGTTCGTAAAGGCCAGTGAGAACATTTACAAAATCTTCGTAAAGGCAGAGGGTGTAGTGGCATGGAACTCACCTGTCATGATGGTAGCTGTCTATGGATGTATTCTGATGATCAGCTGGGTAGGCGCAAAGATGATTATCGGAACAGGAAGTGTGGCACTGACTACAGGTAAGCTGATGAGCCTTTTGACTTATTGCATGAGTATTTTGATGAGTCTTATGATGCTGTCTATGGTTTTCGTTATGATTACCATGAGTATTGCCAGTGCAGAGCGTATCTGTGAAGTGTTAAACGAGAAGCCGAATCTGAAGAATCCTGAGAATCCGGTAGAGACAGTAAAGGATGGCAGCATCGAGTTTGATCATGTTACATTCCGCTACAGCGAAGGCAGTGAAAAGCCGATTCTGTCGGATATTAACCTTTCTATTCAATCCGGTGAGACGATTGGTCTGATTGGAGGAACCGGTTCTGCAAAGTCCAGTCTTGTTAATCTGATCAGCCGTCTGTACGATGTGCAGGAAGGAAGCGTTAAAGTCGGTGGTCTTGATGTGCGTAAGTACGATATGGAGGTACTTCGTAATCAGGTTAGCGTTGTTTTGCAGAAAAATGTCCTGTTCTCCGGTACGATTCTTGATAATCTTCGCTGGGGTGATAAGGAAGCATCTGACGAAGAATGTATCCGTGTATGTAAACTTGCCTGTGCAGATGAGTTTATCGAGCGTTTCCCAGAACGTTATAACACATATATCGAGCAGGGAGGAAATAACGTATCCGGTGGTCAGAAACAGCGTCTTTGTATCGCAAGAGCACTTCTTAAGAAGCCAAAGATCCTGATTCTCGATGACTCTACGAGTGCAGTTGATACGGCAACGGATGCGAAGATCCGTCAGGCATTTGCCACAGAGATTCCGGACACGACAAAGATCATCATTGCACAGCGTATTTCCAGCGTGCAGGGTGCAGACCGCATTATCGTTATGGATGACGGTAAGATAAGTGATATCGGAACACATGAAGAATTGATTGAAAGAAGTGAGATTTATCGTGAAGTATACGAATCTCAGACGAATGGCAGCGGAGATTTTGATGAGAAAGGCGGTGATCAGTAATGCCGGGACCAGGACAGAGACGTAATTTAGGACAAAAGGAAAAGGTAGAAAATCCGAGTAAGGTATTTTGCCGTATTATGTCATACGTTATGAAGCGTTACCCACTGCAGTGTATATTTGTGCTGATCTGTATTTTCGTCAGCGTATATGCCAATACACAGGGAACGATGTTCACAAAGACGCTGATCGACAGCTATATCATGCCTTTAATGGAGCAGGACAATCCGGATTATACGCAGCTGGCGAGTGCAATTGTGCGTATGGGTATTTTATATGCAATCGGTATTGCAGCTACATTTGGCAACACCAAGATTATGGTTTATGTAACGCAGGGAACGATGCGAAATATCCGTAATGACATGTTCAGCCATATGGAATCACTTCCAATCAAATATTTTGATACACATAAGCATGGCGACATCATGTCTATGTACACAAACGATGTCGATACGCTGCGCCAGATGATCAGCCAGAGTATTCCGCAGTTCATCAACAGCCTTATCAGTATTGTAAACGTATTTGTTTACATGATCATTTTGAGCGTTCCGCTGACAGGTGTGTCACTTGTAATGGTGGCTATTGTAATATGGTGCAGTAAGCAGGCCGCGTCGAAGAGTGGTAAGTTCTTCGTTGCCCAGCAGAAAAATATCGGTACGCTGAATGGTTACATTGAGGAAATGATGGATGGTCAGAAGGTCGTAAAGGTCTTTTGTCACGAGGAGGAGAGCATCGAGCGTTTTGATAAGCTGAACGATGAACTGTTCTCAAGTGCGTACAATGCAAACCGTTTTGCAAATATCTTAGGACCGATTAACGTACAGCTCGGAAATTTAAGCTACGTAGTGGTTGCGATTGTCGGCGGTATTGTGGCAATCAACGGCATCGGCGGCTTCACATTGGGAAGTCTTGCCAGCTTTTTGACATTAAATAAGAGCTTCCAGCAGCCGATTAACCAGATCAGCAATCAGTTAAACAGTATCGTAATGGCTCTTGCAGGCGGCAACCGTATTTTCAATCTGATTGATGAGAAGCCAGAACTCGATGAGGGTTATGTTACTCTGACAGATGCCATTGTCAATGCAGATGGCACGATCACAGAGTCGGATAAGAGAACAGGTACCTGGGCATGGAAGCACTATCACAAGGCAGAGAAAACTACCGATTACAGACAGTTAAAGGGCGATGTTGTCTTTGAACACGTAGATTTCGGTTATAATGATGACAAGATGGTTTTGCATGATGTCAGTCTGTATGCACAGCCGGGTCAGAAGATCGCATTCGTCGGTTCTACCGGTGCCGGAAAGACCACGATCACCAATTTGATCAACCGTTTTTACGACATTCAGGATGGAAAGATTCGCTACGATGGCATCAATATCGGAAAGATCAAGAAGGATGATCTTCGTCATTCTCTTGGAATCGTTCTCCAAGATACACATCTGTTTACCGGAACTGTTATGGAAAATATCCGCTACGGAAAGCTGGATGCAACTGAGGAAGAAGTGCATGCAGCAGCGAGACTGGCAAATGCAGACGGCTTTATCCGCAGACTGCCGCAGGGTTACGATACCATGCTGACCGGAGACGGTGCGAACTTAAGCCAGGGTGAGCGTCAGCTTCTTGCCATTGCCCGCGCCGCAGTCGCAGACCCGCCGGTATTGATTCTGGATGAGGCAACCAGTTCCATCGATACCAGAACGGAGAAGATCGTTCAGGATGGTATGGATAAGCTGATGCACGGAAGAACGACGTTTGTTATCGCACACCGTCTGTCTACCGTTAAGAACAGCGACTGTATCATGGTCTTAGAGCAGGGCCGCATCATCGAGCGCGGAACGCACGATGATCTGATCGCTCAGAAGGGTAAATACTATCAGCTATATACCGGAAATAAGATTGGTGAGTAAGCAGATCGAAAAAAACAAAGAATAAATAAGAAGTCAAATGGTTAAATCATCAGGCTTCGTCAGACCCTCGGCGGTATTCGCCGGGGGTCTTTTTGTATCGTTTTTTAAACGAACGATTGAAATAAGAAAGATTTTCATAGCCGCAGGAGAGCGCAATGTCTAAGATACTGTCATTTGTCGAGACAAGCAGACGTGCTGCCATTGACAGACGGTAGGCAGACAGATAGGAAGTAAAGGACATTCCCATTGCCGCCTTAAAAAAGCGCATGAAGTGCGATGCAGAAAAGCTTGCGACAGCTGCAATCTCATCAATCGAAATAGGATGAGAGTAGTGCATTTCAATATATTTAAGCACACTTTTTAATCGTTCCAGGCGTGAATCGCTTTTTGCAGAAGGAATATCTGTAGAATTTGTGAATATGGTATAGAAGAATTCAAAAAGACAGCCCTTTATTGCGAGACGGTAGCCTTTTGGAAAACTGCGGCAGATATTGTCAGCGCGGTTTAAACATGAGGAGAGTGCCGGGTAATTCTCGTGGTCGCGGCAGATCAGATGCTCAAAGCCGATTGCACCTGCTAAAAAGGGCTCAAAGAATTCCTGATTCAAGGCATCCATGCTGCCTGTTCGCAGCAGGTCCAGTGAAAAAATGATATTTTCATATTCCATTGAATGCTCAGCCGGGCCGATGGCATGGAGCTGTCCGGGGCTGACTACAATGATATCGCCTGCTTCCACATAAAAGGAAGTAAAATCCAAGGTGACGCGCCCGCGTCCCTTTTTAATATAGATAATTTCCACCTCATCATGCCAGTGAAGCGGCACCTTCTCAAAGTCAAGCGGAATGGAACAAATATAGGTATTGTAAGGAAAATCGGGTGTGCTGTGTGACTTCGTTTCATGATAATTTTCGTATTCCGGTATCTGCATGAATATCGCCTCCTGTTTGGTATCAAAGGGGGCAAAATGCCTTTTGACCCCAACATCAATATGATGATAGAATAGTACCATAAAAGAGCGGCATAATGCAAGAAAATCGAAGAAAAAAGCATTAAAATGCAGTCAATGGTTCACGGACAGTTGCATTTACGAAGCGGCTCACCGCTAAGCGAAGTAACGTTGTCCTGTGAATTGTAACGCATTGGCTCACGAAAGGAGTTTAACTGATTATGGTAAGTGAAATCTGTGAAAAGAAATATAATAAGCCATTAACGGCTTGCAGCAGCGAAGAAATTTATTATGCATTACTTGAAATGACAAAGGACTGTGCAGCAAAGAAGGAGAGCGAAGCAGGAAAGAAGAAGGTCTACTACATTTCCGCAGAGTTTTTAATTGGAAAGCTGCTGTCCAACAACCTGATCAACTTGGGACTGTATCAGACCGTAAAGGAAGAACTGGCGGCGGCAGGAAAGAACATCGGTGAAATTGAGGAGATTGAGCCGGAGCCATCCCTTGGAAATGGCGGACTGGGCCGTCTGGCAGCATGTTTCTTAGATTCTATGGCAACACTGAATCTGCATGGCGATGGCGTGGGGCTGAATTATCACATGGGTCTGTTCAAGCAGGTCTTTGAACACAATTTCCAGAAGGAAACACCGAATCCGTGGATTGAAAGCGAGAACTGGCTGACAAAGACAGATGTGAGCTACCCGGTAGCGTTTGGTGATCTGTCTGTGACCTCCCGCATGTATGACATCGAGGTAACTGGCTACGAGGGACGCACGAACAAGCTTCATCTGTTTGACATTGATACTGTGGATGAGAGTCTGATCAAGAACGGAACAATCTGCTTTGATAAGACCGATATCGCAAAGAATTTAACGCTGTTTTTATACCCGGATGACAGTGATGAGGCTGGAAATCTGCTTCGTATCTATCAGCAGTATTTCATGGTCAGCAATGCGGCGCAGCTGATTTTGGATGAATGTACCGCGCGTGGCTGCAAGCTGACGGACTTAGACGAGTATGCAGCAATTCAGATCAATGACACGCATCCGTCTATGGTCATTCCGGAGCTGATTCGTCTGCTGCTTAAGCGTGGCATCACGATGGACGAGGCGATAGCGCTTGTCACAAAGGTTTGCGCTTACACAAACCATACGATTCTGTCAGAGGCACTGGAGAAGTGGCCATTGGCTTATCTGGAGAAGGTTGTTCCGCAGCTGGTTCCAATCATTAAGGAGCTTGACCAGCGTGCAAAAAAAGCCTATCCAGATCCAAAGGTGGCAATCATTGATGAGAATGACCGCGTTCATATGGCACATATGGATATTCATTACGGTCACAGCGTAAATGGTGTTGCCTATCTGCACACCGAGATTTTAAAGAACTCTGAGTTGCATGCATTTTATAAGATTTATCCGGAGAAATTTAATAACAAGACAAACGGAATCACCTTCCGCCGCTGGCTGCTTTCCTGCAACGAGGAGCTGACGGCTCAGATTGAAAAGTGGATTGGAAGTGGATTCAAGAAGGATGCATGTGAGCTGGAAAAGCTGCTTGCCTACGTTGATGATGATGTAGCGTTGGAACGTCTGCTTGCTATTAAGCAGGAGAAGAAGCGTCAGCTTGCGGATTATTTAAAGCGCACACAGGGCGTTATCATTGATGAAAATTCAATCTTTGATATTCAGGTAAAACGTCTGCACGAGTACAAGCGCCAGCAGATGAATCTGCTTTGGGCGATCCATAAGTATTTGGAGATCAAAGCAGGAAAACTTCCGAAAACACCGATAACCGTATTATTTGGCGCAAAGGCAGCACCGGCCTATACCATCGCAAAGGATATTATTCATGCGATTTTGAGTCTGCAGCAGGTCATTGAAAAAGATGAGGCTGTGAATCCGTATCTGCGTGTTGTGATGGTGGAAAATTATAATGTTACAAAGGCATCCAAGATCATTCCGGCATGTGATATCTCAGAGCAGATTTCACTGGCATCCAAGGAGGCATCCGGTACCGGAAACATGAAGTTTATGCTGAATGGCGCCATCACACTGGGAACAAGAGACGGCGCAAATGTCGAGATCGGAGAGCTGGTCGGCGAGGACAATATCTATTTCTTCGGTGAGAGCAGCGAGCAGGTCATTGCACATTATGAGAAGGCCGATTACTGTGCAAAGGATTATTACACAGAGGACGAAGATATCCATACCGCAGTCGATTTCCTTATCAGCAAGCCGATGCTTGAGGCCGGTGACGAGGAAACATTAAAGCAGCTTCATCATGAGCTGATCTCAAAGGACTGGTTTATGACGCTTCTTGATTTGAAGGAGTACATTGCACGCAAGGAGCAGGTATTAAACGACTATGCAGACCGCAAAGGCTGGGCAAAGAAGATGCTTGTCAACATTGCAAAGGCGAGATTCTTCTCATCCGACCGTACCATTGCGCAGTACAACGAGGAAATTTGGAAATTGGGATAATTACAGTTCACGCGTCCTGCTAAAACCGGATAAATCTCATGCTTGCATGAAGATTTGACGGTTCAGCAGGACGGGGTGGACGCCCGTTCATGAACAAAACAGAGTTGCGTAGCAACGGCGCACGGAACGTGCGGTTTTGCGAATGGGGGTCCCGTGAACAGCAAATGGGCAGCAGGTTTTGCTGCCCATTTTTGTCGTTGATTTTCGTTATTTATTAGGGTAAAATAGAGGCAGAATAGACGGAAAGGATACGAAAAAATGTATCAGGTATTGGTTGTAGATGATGAGCGAATCGAGCGAAATGGCATTAAGATGCTGCTTCGGAATATGCAGTTTTCATGTGAGATTGCGGAGGCTGCAAATGGCTGTGAGGCACTTGATTATTTAAAGGATCACAAACTTGATATTTTACTTACAGATGTAAAGATGCCATTTATGGATGGGATTCGTTTGATTGAGGAATGCCAGCAGATGGATGGTCATGAGGACATGAAGTGCGTAATTTTCTCAGGGTGCAGCGAGTTTGACTATGCCAGAAAGGCAGTGCGTCTCGGCGTTTCAGACTATATTTTAAAGCCGGTGGATCCAAAGGAATTTAAGGAGACGATTATGCGTGCTGTGAGTGAGCTTGAGACAGCACGGGCGGAGAAATTGATGCGAAAAAGAAGCATGAGACAAATACGTGAGCATACTCTTTATCAGATTGTAAATGGTGCAAATGTGGATGAAGTCATGCAGCATACAGGAAATGTTCTGACACGGCAGGATGTGGACTGCTTTTGCCGCATTATGCTGCTTGAGACAGAGGATGATTTCTTTGGAAAAAATGGCGTGGATCTGGAAGAACGCATTTTGGCAAAGAAGGAAAGAGAGTTTCATGACAGCGAATCATTTTTATATTTAAATCTGACACCGCAGCAGTCCATTATCCTGTTAAAAGATCGTATGATTGACTGCATTGCTTTTGCAAATGAGATTTTAGACTACATAGAAGCGGAGTATGGAGAACATTGCATTGCATCGGTATCGTCTGAGATTTATAGGGCAGAGCAGATCGCAGCAGCGATGGAGGAACTTGAGATGCTGATGGAAAATAAGTTTTATCATCCAAGTATCAGATTGTTTTACAGCGGCATGGAGCGCGATGACTCTGAGATTATTCAGATCGACGATGACACGCTGATGAAACAGATGAAGCAGGACATCCGCATGAAGGATATCCAGAGTCTGCGCGGACATTTTGACCGTTTTAGCCAGAAGTATCGCAGCAAGACGGCATTTTCTCAGATGTATATCAAGTTTTTGTTTGCAAATCTGTTAAAGGATATTTACGACAATCTTCCCGGAGAGAGTGAGGAAAAGCTAAACACGCAAATTGACCGATTATATCGTTCCTTTGATTTTGCACAGGTGACGGGTATTGTGAGCGACGCCATCACACATTTTGAGAAAGCCTTTTCAGGAAAACCACAGACGGGCCATCGTGAAGTCGAGGCGGTCAAGCAGTACATCGCAGCGCATTATGGAGAGGAAATGAGCGTTGATCGTCTGAGCGAGCTTGTCTATATGGCACCAAGTTACTTAAGCAGCGTGTTTAAGAAAGAGACCGGTCAAAATTTGAGCCGGTTCATCAAGAGTGTGCGCATGGAAAAGGCAAAGGAATTGTTGGAGCAGACGATGATGAAGATCGTGGATATCAGTACGGCGTGCGGCTATCTGAATGTCTCCTATTTTTGTTTGAGCTTTCGAGAATATTATGGGGTTAGTCCGCAGAAATTCAGGGAAAGCGGGGAGGAAATGATTGAAGAAAAATGAGCTGCGAAATCGCATTGTCGGCTGGTTTCGCAATATAAGGCTTGGCTATAAGCTGGCGATCGTCTATGCGCTGTCCGGTTTTCTTCCGGTGGCAGCTGTATTGTCGGTCACTTATGTGCAGATGAAGCAGATTTTGTGGCAGAGCGAGAGTGACAGCATGGAATCTTATCTGTATCAGGCAGTTGCTTCCATGGAGAATAAGCTGGCCATCTATACCAACTTAAACAATTACATCTGTTACAATCAGACCATCTCGCAGGTACTTGGCTATCAGTACGACTCGGTATACGATATGTACAATCAGCTCGTTACAATCTTAGACCCAATGCTTGCCTCTCTCAAATATTTCCATAATGATGTCGGCAATGTCACGATCTATGTCGGCAAAGACTTAATCAAGCATGGTGATACCTTAGCGCCGATCTCGGAGATCACCGATACTGCTTGGTACAAGAGCGTGCGCGACGTGGGGGAGATGCAGTGGTTTGTGGACAAGAATGAGGGCATTGTATTTCTGGCAAGTCCGATGAGTATGCTGGCACGCTATGGACTGGATGGTATTTTGTACATCAGCGTCGATTATGACAGCATGTTTGAGGCATTTGAGCAGACCCTTCAGAATAATTATGGCGTCATAATCTTTAATGAAAAAAATGATGCCATATATGAAAATACATTCTTTGATGAAAAATACAGCGATTATACGCTCAATGCGGCTAAGCTTCTTGACGAGCAGCGTGATAAATACAGCAGCTATGAGATTCTTACAGAAAACTCATCTGTGACGGGCTGGAAGGCCTGTCTGTATAAGCCGAATCGTTTGATTGTATCATCGGTTGCTCCGATCACAAGAATTGCAGTAATTGCCGTACTAGTCATGGCGGCGATGGCCATTATTGCGATGATCATTTTGACAAGTTTCGTTACAAAGCGAATTCGACGCTTAAAATCTGGCATGGAGCAGGTCGAGGAGGGAAATTTGGAGGCAGAGATTGTCAGTGACAGCCGCGATGAGATTGGTGATCTAGTCAATGGATTTGATGCGATGCTGCTTCGCTTAAATACGTTAATCAAGGAAGTGTATGAGGGACGAATCAAAGAAAAAGAGTACGAGATGCGGGCGCTTCAGGCACAGATCAATCCACACTTTCTATATAATACGTTATCGCTGATCAACTGGAAAGCAATCGAGGCTGGTGCCGATGATATCAGCAAAATTACGCTGGCACTTTCAACGTTTTATCGAACCTCATTAAATAAGGGCAAGAACGTCATGTCACTTGAGGACGAGCTTCGCAATATGCGTTCTTATTTGGACATTCAGCTGATGATGCACGATTACGATTTTGATGTGGAGTTTCATGTGGACGAGTCCATCAAGCAGTACACTTCACTGAATCTGATGCTTCAGCCGTTGATTGAGAATGCAATCGCACATGGGATTGATGTCAAGCCGGATGGCAGAGGGAAGCTGGTCATCACCGGAAAAGAGGAGGGCGATCTGATTCTTTTGACTGTCGAGGACAATGGAGTCGGCATGAGTGATGAGCAGGCGGCGCGGATTCTTACCGAAGAGTCGAAGGGATATGGCGTGCGCAACGTAAATGAACGAATTAAGCTCTACTATGGGGATCAATATAGTTTGCAAATTGAAAGCAAAATTGGCGAAGGAACAAGGGCGTGCATTCGGATACCGAAGCGATTAGAGTAATTGCTGCCTATTATACTCTTTCCAATCTCAATAAACTTTGAAATAAAGATAATTTCAGAGAAAAACAACATGAATCTAACATTTTTAATATATACGAAATCACCAAATTTTCTTATAATAATGGCATAAGAATTTCCGAACCGAATCGGAATAAAAAAGAAAATAGGGAGGATTTACACGATGAAATTCAGAAAAGCATCCAGTCTGTTTTTAGCAGGAGCTATGTGCCTTACAACAGTAGGCGGCGCAGTAAGCGCATTCGCAGAAGAAGAGTCCAGCTCAGGAGCGGAGGAAGAGACCGTTGATTATTCCGCAGAGGATCCGATCACCGCAACCATCACTGTATGGGGACCAGCAGAGGATCAGGCAGAGGATTACGGTCAGTGGCTTCAGGAACGCTGCGAGGCGTTCAACGAGCTGCACGTAAACTGGGATCTGACATTCGAGTACGGTACCTGCTCCGAGGGTGATGCAGGAAAGACCATTTCTCAGGATCCATCTGGTTCTGCAGACGTTTACATGTTCGCAAATGACCAGATCCAGACCCTGATTGATGCGGGCGCGATCGCAGAGCTTGGCGGAAAGACCGTTGATTATATCAAGAACACCAACTCCGAAGCAATTGTTGATTCCGTAACGGTAGATGACAGCGTATACGGTGTTCCGTTTACCACCAACACTTGGTATATGTTCTACGATAAGAGCGTATACGATGAGGACGATATTAAGAGCCTTGACACCATGCTGGAAAAGGGTAAGGTTTCCTTCCCGTTAACGAACTCCTGGTACATCGCCTCCTTCTATGTAGCAAACGGCTGCACGTTGTTTGGCGAGGACGGCAAGGATGAGGAAGCAGGCATTGACTTCTCAGGTGAGAAGGGTGCAGCTGTTACCGAGTATCTGGTAAACATGGCAGCAAACAAGAATTTCGTAAACGATGAGTCTGGTATCGGTGTTTCCGGTATGTGTGATGGAACCATCAACGCAATGTTCTCCGGTTCTTGGGATTACGCAAAGTTAGCAGAGGCTATGGGCGACAACCTTGGTATCGCAAAGCTTCCAACCTTCACGGTAGATGGTGAGGATCTTCAGATGAAGTCCTTCGCAGGTTCTAAAGCAATCGGTGTAAATCCGAACTGCGAGTATCCGCAGGTAGCAGTAGCACTGGCTCTGTTCCTTGGAAACGAAGAGTCCCAGCAGCTTCACTATGATGCAAGAAACATCGTTCCTTGCAATACCGATCTGCTTGCAGAAGAGGATATCCAGAAGGATGAGCTTGTAATCGCTCAGAACGAAACCTTCGATGAGACCTCCATCCTTCAGCCGTTCGTAACCGCTATGAACAACTACTGGACACCAGCTGAGAACTTTGGTAAGTCCATCGTAAATGGTGAGGTTACTCTGGACAACGCAGCAGAGCTGACGGATCAGTTCAGCGATTCCATGAATCAGAGCATCGTTGACTAATCAAATTGTCTGGCTGACAAAAACTAAATGAAACTAGCAGTGCTCCGGGTTCCGCCTTGCGGGCCTGGAGCATTTAATGTACGAAGAGTTAAGCAAAACAGTGAATAAAAAAGAGTTATCGGGAGGTTTCATATGCCTGGAAAAACAAAAAGAGGCAAGGAGTTCGACAATCCGTATTCCGTTACGAATGCGGTTACCAAGGGAGATGCATTGACGAAGCTTTCTATGCTGGTATTAGGACTTGGCAATATTGTGCGCCATCAGGTGATAAAGGGACTCGGCATGCTTGCAATTGAGATCGCATTTATCGCATTCATGGTTTTAAGAGGCGCAGGTTATCTTGTTGATCTCGTTCACCTCGGCGGACAAGAGCAGCAGAAGGTATGGAGCGAGGCAAAGCAGATTTACGAATATACACAGGGCGACAATTCCCTGTTAATGTTACTATTTGGTGTGGCAACGTGCTTTTTGATCGCTGCATTCATCATTTTCTGGAGAGGCAGCGTAAAGAGTGCTTATAAGGTACAGTGTTTAAGCCAGTCTGGCAAGAAAGTTCCTACCTTTATGGAGGACATCAAGGGATTATTTGACCAGAACCTTCATCGTACTCTGCTGACACTTCCGATTCTGGGAATTATCATTTTTACCGTCCTTCCGCTGGTGTTCATGATCTGTATGGCATTCACCAACTACAGTAAGGTCGATGCGCATACCACGATCTTTAACTGGGTAGGACTGGCAAACTTTGCCAAGGTATTAAACTTTGGTGATTCGATCGGAAGTACTTTCTGGTCGGTACTTGGCTGGACGCTCATCTGGGCAGTTGCAGCAACTTTTAGTAACTATATCTTAGGTATGATCCTTGCAATCGTAATCAACCGCAAGGGCACCAGAGCAAAGGCATTCTGGCGTTTCTGCTTCGTTCTTTCCGCAGCAGTTCCGCAATTTGTATCATTACTTTTGATGAGAACCATCTTCAGCCAGAATGGTATCGTAAATACTCTTCTGTTAAACGCAGGAATCATTGAAAAGGCAATTCCATTCTGGTCCAATACACTGCTGGCACGAATCATGGTAATCGTGATCAACATTTGGGTCGGAATTCCATTTACCATGCTTCAGGTAACTGGTGTTCTTCAGAACATCCCGGCGGATCTGTACGAGGCAGCTACCGTGGACGGCGCAGGTCCGGTGAGAACCTTCTTCTCCATCACATTGCCGTACATGCTGTTTGTTACCGCACCGTATTTGATCACCACCTTTACCGGAAATGTAAACAACTTCAACATTATCTTCCTTCTGTCAGGAGGAAACCCGACGCCTGTAGGCTCCACAGCTGGTAAGACGGATCTTCTTGTTACCTGGCTGTACAAGCTGACTGTTGACAACCAGTATTATAACCTCGGTGCAGTTATCGGTATCATGACCTTCGTGGTTCTGGCCGTTGTATCGCTGATCACCTATCGGAATACCGGTTCCTATAAGAATGAGGAGGGCTTCCAATAATGAAGAAAGAAAATACTGCTTCGGCAAAAAGAAAGAGATTTATTACGAATACGATCGTTCACATAGTCCTTGCTGTTTTGGCTGTCATCTGGATAATTCCAATTGCATGGATTATTATGATCAGTTTCAGAGGAGAGTCTGGACAGTACATCTCCACGATCATCCCGAAGACCTTCACACTGGACAACTACAAGAAGCTGTTCACCGATACGCAGATTTTGAACTTCCCACAGATGTTTGCAAATACATTCATCATTTCGATTTTCACTTGCGTGATCTCTACCTTCTTCGTTCTGTCCGTGTCCTACTGTATGTCACGTATGCGTTTTAAGATGAGAAAGCCGATGATGAACATCGCATTGATCCTTGGGATGTTTCCTGGCTTCATGTCTATGATTGCCGTCTACTATATCTTAAAGTCTGTTGGTCTGTCAGAGGGTGCTATGATTCGTGTCGCACTGGTACTTGTATACTCCGGTGGTTCCGGACTTGGCTTCTACATCGCAAAGGGCTTTTTTGATACGATTCCGAAGTCCATTGATGAGGCTGCTTATCTGGATGGCGCAACCAGATTTCAGGTATTCACCAAGATCACCATTCCGCTTAGTAAGCCAATCATCGTTTATACCATCCTGCAGGCATTCATGTCCCCATGGCTGGATTTCATCTTTGCAAAGGTTATTTGCCGTGCAAATGCGAAATACTATACCGTATCCATCGGTCTGTGGAATATGCTTGAGAAAGAGTATGTCAACAGCTGGTTTAACTGCTTCGCTGCAGGTGCCGTGTTGATTTCCATCCCGATTGTTATTCTGTTCATGTCCATGCAAAAGTGTTACCGCGAGGGCGTATCAGGAGCTGTCAAGGGTTAAAAAGAGTTCAGACAAAACTTTGAATGACGATAAGAATCGTTATAAGAATTTCAGAAAATTTGGAAAGCGGGGAAAGCCTATGAGGAAAAACGTTCTGACGAAAGTTTTCGTGGGTATGCTTGCATTAGGTGCGCTTACCGTGCCGCATGAAGCGAGTGCAGCAAAGAATGAGGCAACTGACGAGACAGCCGGTGACGAAGCTACGAAAAACAGCCATACCGCAGAGGTTTCCCTGTCTAAGAAAGAGCAGGAAGAACAGGCACGCACAACACCGGATGGAAAATATCCGGAGCGGATCACATATACGCTTGGCAAGATGACTGGTGCGAACAACTCGAATCTTCCAAAAGGGGAGACTTACGAGGACAACGCCTATACCAGATATTTGTCAGAGCATTTCAACATCCAAAATAAGGATGTGTTCGAGGAGCAGGACGAGCAATATAATGTCAGCGTATCTGTTGCAATGAATACTCAAAATCTTCCTGATTTGATGGTCGCCGGGAGTTTAGAGGATTTAAGAGAGCTTGTCGAGATGGATTTGATTGAAGACTTGACAGAAAGTTATGAAAATTGCATGACCGACCGAATCAAAGATATCTACGCCAGCTACGGTGATGGCATCATCGACGGTGTGACCTTCGATGGAAAGATTATGGCAATTCCTGAGACAAATATTGACGATGGGCCGAATTTGCTGTGGCTTCGCCGGGACTGGATGGATGCGCTGGGGCTGGAGGATCCAAAGACGATTGAGGATGCCGAGGAGATTGTCAGAGCATTTATCGAAGAAGATCCCGGAAAAAATGGCGCAGGA
The DNA here is from genome assembly GCA_963652495.1 of uncultured Oscillospiraceae bacterium. GTDB lineage: Bacteria > Bacillota > Clostridia > Lachnospirales > Lachnospiraceae > Anthropogastromicrobium. Next base: position 32,574 of record CAVJTU010000003.1, on the reverse strand, counting down.
AAAACGGTAGGCTTTGTCTGTGACCCGAATCTGTCCGGCGAGTGCGGCTACAGCAGTGAATATCTGATGGATATTGTATTTGCTGACAATGGCGCGTACCCGAAGCAGTGGATTCGCGATGCAAACGGTGAAGTTTCTTATGGCTCTGTTCTACCAGAAGCAAAAGAAGCGTTAGCGAAGCTTCGCATCATGTACGAGGAAAACATTCTTGATCAAAATTTCCTGCTTCGTACCTCGGCGAACAACATCGAGCTGGTAACGCAGGGGCTGTGTGGTTCCTTCTTTGGCCCATGGTGGGCAGCCAATAATCCGCTAATGGAAGCAGTCACGGCAGATCCCGATGCCGTGTGGGAACCGTTTCTTTTACAGACAGAAGATGACGGCAGCACAAGCTATTACACGCAGAACCCCACCTACAAATACGTTGTCGTGCGAAAAGGGTATGAGCATCCTGAGATTGCATGTAAGATTGTCAGTGCGCTGTTTGACTACGTGCGCTACGAGGATGATTACGACAGCGAGTTTGAAGCATATTATCAGGATAATGTCGATCCGACGGCCAGACCGCTTGCCATTAATGTAGATTACAGTGATGCGCTGACCAAATGTTATCGTGAATTGACAGATGTGCTTTCAGGCAAAAAAGAGCCGGAGGAGTTGGATCTTCTGGAATATTCCTATTATGAAGCCTGTAAAGCCTATCTGGATAATACCGATACGGCTACGCCGCAGGAGTGGGCAGCATACACCTCCCGAATCACAGCCTGCTCACTGTTGGCGAACGCAAAGTTAAATAAGGTTGAATCACTTTACTTTGATGAGACACAGACCATGGCAGTTCAGTGGTGGAAGCTTCGTCAGATGGAAAAAGAATATTACCTTCAGATTGTCACGGGAGAGCGCGACATCGATGCGTTTGATGAGTTTGTCGCCAAATGGTATGAAAATGGGGGCGAGGTGATCACGCAGGAGGTTCGGGAAACTGTGGGAGCGACCCGGTAGGTTTTATAGTCCGCAAGACAAAGGAAACTTTGCTTTGCGGGCTTTTCTTTTGTCAAGGAGTACGGTATAATAAAAAAAGGCTGATTTCTGGTGGAATCGGGTTGAAAATATGGCATGGTGCAAAAGTTAGAAAAATGCCGGTAAGGAGAACAGATATGGTAGATCGAGTAAATGGGGTAGAAAAGGTAACAGACAATCCATTCTTAAATCTCTACAATTTTGATGTAGAAAAAAGAAACGGAAAGACAAGTAAATATTATGTGGCATCCCGAAAGAAGGACCCACAGCAGCTAAAGGCAGTTACCCATAAAAATAGTGCAGATGGCATTATCATTTATAGTGTATATGGAGAAAAGAAGGATAAGATCGTGCTGGTAAAGCAATTTCGCTATCCAATCAACGCATACGTATACGAGTTTCCGGCAGGACTTGTCGAGCCGGGTGAGGAGATGGCACAGGCAGGGATTCGTGAGATTTACGAGGAGACAGGTCTTAACTTCGAGCCAAAGGTCACAGAAGGCGCATATACCAGACCATTTTTCACGACAGTCGGCATGACCGATGAGAGCTGCGGAACTATCTATGGCTATTGCAGCGGAACACCGACAAACGAGCATGAGGAAGAATCCGAGGATATAGAGATCGTATTAGCAGACCGCGAAGAGTGCAAGCGCATTCTCAAGGAAGAAAACGTAGCGATTATGTGTGCCTATATGCTCATGCATTTTATACATACCGAGGGGGATCCGTTGGCATTTTTAGATGAACAGTAAAAAGAGTTGTTTCTGTGAGTACTAGTTTTGGGGGAAAGTAGTGGAATGTTAGCGTTACGTAGTGGGTGCTGAGACGAGTTGCTTTTACGAGGCGATTCCCGTGTGGGAGCGGGCTTACGCAGTATCTGAGACAAAAAGGTGTGTGGAAGGCGCCGCGGGAACAAGGGGCGCCGACAAAACAATCGTCGAGGCACCCTTCGTAAACTTTTCGGGTCACGTAAGTCCGTAAAACTTTCGGACCGCAAACCTTGCTGTTTGACAAGAACCGTGGTATGATAGTTCCATTGAATTAGTAACTATTCAGAGCCGCACCTCGATTCCGCTGCGCTTCATCTCGTTGTGGCTTCTCGCCATATGAAATTGCGTGAAAAAGTACTCATTCATGCAAGCATGATTCGTACTTTTCCCTGCAATTTCGCATGGCTCTGAATAGTTACAAATTAGAGAGGAAACAAGCTGCTCTCTAAAAATGTAAAATTGGAAAGAGAGGAGAACCATGGGAAAAACAGGATTGGTGCTCGAAGGCGGTGCCATGAGAGGAATGTATACAGCTGGTGTTCTGGATGTGTTAATGGAACAAAAAATCCAGACAGACGGCGTAATCGGCGTATCGGCAGGAGCCGTGTTTGGCTGCAACTATAAATCCGGTCAGATTGGCCGAACATTGCGCTACAACTTGCAATTTTGCGGTGACAAACGCTATGGAACGATTCATTCGCTATTAAAGACAGGCGATATTTATGATGTTGATTTTTGTTATCATCAGATACCGGAAGTCATAGATCCGTTTGACAATGACGCATTTGTCAAGAATCCAGCAGAATTTTATGTAGTCTGCACCGATGTGAATACCGGAAAAGCTATCTATCATAAATGCACAGACTGCGGCAGAGATGATTTAAAGTGGATGCAGGCATCTGCCTCCATGCCGCTTGTTTCCAAAATCGTAGAGACAGACGGGTATCAGCTTCTTGACGGCGGCATTGCCGATTCCATTCCGGTCATGTGGTTTCGCAGACAGGGCTATAAGAAAAATCTGGTCATCCTGACAAGACCGGATGGCTACCGCAAGAAAAAGATGAAATTTCAGGGTGTGATAAATAAAATGCTTCGCCATTATCCAAATCTGGCAAAGGCAATGGCGCGCCGCTATAAGGTATATAACAAAACATTGGAGAAGATTGAAGAACTAAAAGCAAAAGGCGAAGTCATGGTGCTTTGTCCGAGCCGTCTGATCGAAGTGTCCAGATTGGAAAAGGATCCAGAGAAACTAAAGGCACTCTATCAGCTTGGACGAGAGGATGCAACAAAAAATCTGGATCAGATTCGCACATTTCTGGGACAGGAAAAAGGAGGACAGCATGGTAACACAAAAATATAAGGATATGCTTCAGAAAAAATCGGTTATCCGTACATTATCTGAATTTGCAACGAAGAGAGGACAGGAAATTGGATACGAAAATGTATTTGATTACAGTTTGGGAAATCCATCCGTTCCGGTTCCAAAGGATTACACGGACAATACAATCCGTCTGCTTCAGACAAAAACATCGAGTGAGCTTCACGGCTACAGTCCGAGTGTCGGACTTCCTTCCTTTAAAGAAAAGGTGGCTGCATCGCTGAATAAGCGTTTTGATATGAATTATACAGCAAATCACATTTTTCCAACCTCAGGAGCTGCGGGCGCACTGGCCCATGCGCTTCGTGCAGTGACATCACCGGGAGATGATGTGCTTACGTTCGCACCATATTTTCCAGAGTACAACTGCTACGTAGGCATGACAGGTGCAAACCTGAGAGTGGTACCGGCAAATACCGTGGATTTTCAGGTGGATTTTGACGAGTTTGAGAAGATGCTGACCGAGAATGTGTCAGCCGTCCTGATCAATACGCCAAACAATCCGTCCGGAGCTGTATATTCAGCGAAAACGCTTGAAAAGATGGCGCAGCTGATGGAGAGAAAGCAAAAGGAGTACGGTCATGATATCTTCTTAATCTCCGATGAGCCGTACCGAGAGATCGTATTTGACGGGCTGAAAGCACCATATGCGTCAAAGTTCTATGCAAATACACTGTCTTGTTATTCCTTCTCCAAATCGCTTTCTCTCCCGGGTGAGCGTATTGGCTATGTTGCAGTCAATCCAGTCTGCACCGATGCCGATGTGCTGGTGCCGATGATGTCCCAGATCTCCAGAGGAATCGGACATAACTGCCCGTCCTCACTGATCATGATGGGCGTGGAGGATGTGTTAGACGAAACATCTGATATGGCTGTCTATGAGACAAACATGAACCTGATCTACGACAAGCTGATTGAGCTGGGATTTTCCTGTGTCAGACCAGAGGGAACCTTCTACATTTTCCCGAAGGCGATGGAGGAGGATGCCATCGCATTCTGCAACAAGGCATTAAAGTATGATCTGGTTCTGGTTCCGAGCGATTCCTTTGGATGCCCGGGATATTTCCGTATGGCATACTGCATCGACACAGAGAAGGTAGTGCGCTCACTTGATGCGCTGGAGCGCTTCGTAAAGACCGAATATCCGAATCGTTAAGAAAAATGATAAGCGATATCATTAAGAAAAATGAAAAACGCGAAACAATAGATGATAGACGATAAACGGTAAACAAAAAAGAAAATGGAAAAGCAAAATGAAAAAGCAAATGAGCAAGGAGTGTTTCAAACATGAACAAAAAAGAAGTATCTGAGATTAAGAGTCTTTTTAAGAGGGATGGCGGTGCGATTGACCGTATTTGTGGCTGTCTCATTGACGGCGAGCGGGAGATTCGCATGACCTTTAGTGACATGTTTTTGTCGCTGTCACAGGAGGAGATCGACAAATATTTTGAGATCTTCCGAAAAGCTCTCTCAGGAAGCCTTGGCAAGAATCTTCATTCGCTTGACTACACGCTCGATCAGGAGCTTTCCGGTGAAGGTCACAGGCTGTTAATGCAGTTAAAATCGACTGGATTAAAGGATGAGACGGTTTTAGATGCGTTTTATCAGTCTGTGGCAAAGACGTATCATTTTGGCGAGAGCTATTACGTTGTCATGATTCACTGTAATTATGATGTTCCGGGACGCGGAAGCGACAATCTGGACATGGATGATGCATCGGAGGAAGTTTATGAATTTATCCTCTGCTGCATCTGCCCAGTCAAGCTGTCCGAGGCCGGTCTGTGCTACAACACACAGACAAACCGCATCGAGGAGCGTATGCGCGACCAGTGGATCGAAGCACCAGTCAATGCCTTTTTATTCCCGGCATTTGACGATCGCAGCACAAACATTCACAGCCTGTTATACTACACGAAAAAGACAGAAGAACTGCATGAAGATTTCATTAATGATTGCATTGGTGGTCCGGCACCGATGTCTTTTAAGACACAAAAGTCTGTATTTCAGGAGATCGTAGAAGAAACCATCGGAGAGGTTGTAAGCTACGATACGGTCTGCCAGATTCAGGAAAATCTGACAGAACTGATTGAGGAGCATAAGGAGGAACCGCAGCCTTTAAAGCTTCAGAAATCAGATGTAAAAAAGCTTCTTCAAAACAGTGGAATCAAGGAGGAACAGCTTGAGAATTTCGAGCGTGTCTATGAGGAAACTGCGGGAGAGGACGCTTCATTTCAGGCAGCAAATCTGGTTGAGGCCAGAAGCGTTGCCGTCAAGACACCGGATGTGACCATAAAGGTTAGTCCTCAGCGTATGGATCTGATTCAGATTCAGCTGGTAGAGGGTCGCCGCTGCATCGTAATTCCGATGGAAGACGGTGTACAAATCAACGGCATGAGTGTTACTATGGAGGACACGAATGCTGCAGATGAAAGAGACAAAAGTCAAAGAGACAACTAAAGACCAAAATGGTTATAGTTCACCCAAACTGTAACCACCAAACTGAAAAGAGGGAGAAAAACGTAAATGAATCAAGTCGAAAAGATCTTTAAAATTAAAGAAAATCATACGACAGTGAAGACTGAGATTATTGCCGGTCTGACCACATTTATGACAATGGCGTATATCATCGCCTTAAATCCGAATCTGCTGACGAACTTTGGTGCAGAAGGACAGAATTTGTGGAACGGTGTATTTTTAGCAACCTGTATTGCATCTTTCGTAGGTATGATGTCGATGGCATTTCTGGCAAACAAGCCTTTTGCCATGGCACCTGGTATGGGATTAAACAGCTTTTTTGCTGTAGTTGTTGCCAATATCGTAGGCATGACAGGCATGAGCTATGTGGAATCCTTCCAGTCCGCTTTGTGTATCATTTTAATTGAAGGTATTCTTTTTATTATCCTGTCCGTATTAAACATTCGTGACAAGATTGTAGATGCAATTCCGCTTGGCGTTCGCCTGGGAATTTCCCCGGCAATCGGTCTGATGCTTCTTAACATTGGTTTCGGTTCCAATGCAGGTGTCTATTCAGAGAATGGCGGACCATTCTATGCAATGCGTGACTTCTTCGGTGCGCTGACTCCTAGTGTAGCACAGCAGAACATGGGAAGCGGTTATACGCAGATGGTTCTGACAGTAGCTACTATGTTTATCGGTCTGTTTGTTATTATCGTTCTGGCACAGAAGGGTGTAAAGGCAGCAGTTATTCTTGGTATGCTTGCTGCATCTGTCATCTACTGGGCAGGCGAAGCTATTTTCCTTGGAACTAATCCATTTGCAAGCTTAAGCGGAGCATCATTCTTACCGCCATTTGCGGATATGGCAGAGACTACGCTGTTCCACTTTGATTTTGCAGGCTTTGTAAAGATTGGCTGGTTCACGGCAATTACGCTGATCATTACATTCTGTATCATCGATATGTTTGATACCATTGGAACACTCGTTGGAACGGCATCCCGCGCCGGTATGGTTGATAAGAATGGCAACATGCCGCAGATGAAGGAAGCACTGTTATCAGATGCGATCGGTACAGTAGCAGGTGCAGTTACCGGTACATCCACCGTTACGACATTCGTTGAGTCTGCGTCTGGCGTTGAGGCAGGCGGAAGAACCGGTCTGACCGCATTCACCACAGGTATCCTGTTCCTTGCGTGCATCTTCATCGCACCAATCGCAGCGATCATTCCGGCAGCAGCTACATCCTCTGCACTTATCTATGTAGGTATCCTTATGATCTCCGGTCTGTCCAAGATTGACTTTACCGATATCTATCAGACCGTTCCGGCAGCGATTATGCTGATTTGTATGCCAATCTCCGGTTCCATTGGACATGGTATCGGTTTAGCACTGATTTCCTACACAGTCATGAAGGTGTTCACTGGAAAGGCAAAGGATGTATCTGCGCTGACTTACATCATTTCAGCGATTTTCCTGCTGAAGTTTTTCTTAGTTGTTTAATCAAATCAAGTAGTCCCGAAGCAGATTGCGGATATTCGCTTGATTATTTAGTTAGAAAAAGGCATCGCCATCGAGAGACGGCGGTGCCTTTTTCGGGTCAAGATTGCAATTGACAAATCCTTTCACATGTCGATTCGTCGATTATAAGTATTCGATTACAGCTCGGCAATAACCTCAACCTCGCACAGAGCGCCCTTTGGCAGAACGGCCTGTACACAGGAACGAGCCGGCTTGTTGTTCGGGAAATACTCGGCATATACTTCATTGAAGTTGCCAAATTCCTTCATATCAGCAATGAAGCAGGTCGTCTTGATAACATTGTCAAAGCTTACACCTGCATTCTCCAACAAAGCCTTTACATTCTCCATAACCTGCTTTGCCTGCTCAGCAACGGTGCTGCCAACCAAAACGCCGGTAGTCGGATCCAGTCCGATCTGACCAGAGCAGAAAAGAAGATTTCCTGTCTTTACTGCCTGACTGTATGGGCCAACTGCTGCCGGTGCCTTATCTGTATGCATGATTTCCATAATAAAAAACCTCCTGAAATATAGAAATAAAATTTGTTGCCTGCCCTCTATTATAAGCACTGCGGCGTGGTTTGTAAATAAGAAAATAGAAAGTTGCCGTTCACGGGTAGAACCATTTTCGAGAAATTGCTGCCCGTGAACTATAAAAGTAAAGTTTTTCTAAAAATAGTGGCTTGTGCTTGAAGAAAAAAATGTGCGATGTTACAATAAATCCATGCGAATCAATAGTTGCGCAACAACGGAATAATAGTAAACCAATAGCAAGCAATACCTATGCAATAATCAGTAAGGCAACAGCAAACAAAGAAAAAGAAATGGAGAAAACTATGGAACAGTCATATGTAACCTTAAAGGATGTGAGAAAAACATATCATATGGGTGAAGTCTCGATTCATGCCGTAGATGGTGTAAATTTTGAGATTCAAAAAGGCGAATTTGTGGTAATCGTCGGCCCATCCGGTGCCGGAAAGACTACCATATTAAATATTTTAGGCGGAATGGATACCGTCACAAGCGGAGAAGTAATCGTGGACGGTGTCCACATCGAATCCTTCAAAAACCGTCAGCTGACAAAATACCGCCGAGAGGACATTGGTTTTATCTTCCAGTTTTATAATCTTGTCCCAAATCTGACTGCGAAGGAGAACGTTGAGCTTGCACTTCAGATTTGCAGCAATCCAAGAGATGCCCAGACAGTACTTGAGGAGGTTGGTCTTGGCGAGCGTTTAAACAACTTCCCGTCCCAGCTGTCGGGCGGTGAGCAGCAGCGTGTGTCAATTGCGCGTGCGCTTGCCAAAAATCCAAAGATGCTTCTGTGCGATGAGCCGACTGGTGCGCTTGATTACGTGACAGGAAAGCAGATTTTAAAGTTGCTTCAGGACACCTGCCGCAAGCAGAAGATGACGGTCGTTGTCATCACGCATAACTCAGCGATTGCGCCGATGGCAGACCGCGTGATACGTATTAAAAATGGAAAAGCAGACAGTGTGCGCACCAATCCATCTCCGGTATCCGTAGAGGAAATTGAGTGGTAAATAGACAGCAGGGTGTTATTTCTGTTGCTCCGGAACAGATGTATATTTCACAGAAAAGTAAGAGGAAAGTAGATGGCAAAAAGAAGAAAAAAAGCGTTAAATAAGGATATTCGGGTGGAGATTCGAAAGAGTCTCGGACGCTTCATATCCATTTTTCTGATCGTAGCACTCGGCGTGTCCTTCTTCTCAGGACTTCGCTCCACGGAAAATGACATGCGTTACACAGGAGATGCATTTGCAGACCGCAGTAACCTGATGGATATCCGCGTGATCAGCACGATGGGCTTAACTGATGATGACGCAGACGCACTTTCTAAAGTAGAAGGCATTTCAGGTGTCGAACCGGGGTACATGAAGGATGTGCTGACGAATCAAAATGAGACGGATTATGTAGTAGAGTTATTGTCCATGCCGGATCAGATGAATCAGATTCAGGTCACAGAAGGACGATTGCCGGAAGCAGAAAACGAATGTCTGCTCGATAATCGTCTGAAGAAGGCATTTGAGGTAGAAGTGGGCGATACCATAACATTTTCATCCGGTACCGATACCGCACTTGACGAGGATTTGACTGAGACCACCTATACGGTCACAGGTTTTGGTGATAGCCCGCTTTTTATTGGAATCGAGCGTGGCAGCAGTATGATTGGAAGTGGTCAGATCAACGGTTTTGCGATTGTGCAGCCGACTGTATTTACACAGGATTATTATACACAGATTTACCTGACTGTGGGTGATGCATATGAGAAGATTGCATTTACGGATGAATATACGGATGCAGTCGAGCCGGTTAAAGCACGTGTTGAGGCACTTGAAAAGGAACGTTGTCAGGCGCGCTACGACGAAGTGACGAAGGAGCCAAAACAGGAACTTGCCGATGCCAAAACAAGCTGGCAGGAGGAAAAAGACAAAGCAGACAGCGAGCTTGCCGATGCCAGAACAAAGCTTGATGATGGCTGGAAGCAGCTTAATGATGCAAAGACTCAGCTTGCCGAAAGTAAGAAGGAATACGAGCAAAATTATGAGACAACTGTTGCACAGCTGACCGATCAGCAAACACAGCTTGATGCCGGAAAAGCCATGATGAGCGAGGAGCAGATCACGAAGGCACAGAGTCAGATTGATGCAGCGTATGCAGCACTTGACGAGGCAAAACAGTCACTTGACGATGCACAGACGCAGATAGACGAAAATAAAGAAGAACTTACCAAACAGGAAGAAAGCTACGAGAGCAGCAAAGAGGAGGCAGATAGCAAACTTGCTGATGCGTGGTCTGAGATTGAAGATGCTCAACAGGAGCTTGATGATATCGAAGTACCGACCTGGCAGGTCATTAACCGAGAGTCATTGCCCGGTTATACCGATTATGGCAGCAATGCCGAGCGTATGGGCGCGATCGGAAGAGTATTTCCGGCAATTTTCTTCTTAGTTGCGGCACTTGTTGCATTGACGGCAATCACACGTATGGTTGAAGAACAGCGTACCCTTATCGGAACGTATAAGGCACTTGGTTACAGTAAGGCATCCATTGCCAGAAAATATTTGCTATATGCGCTGTCAGCCACACTAGGCGGCAGTATTGTCGGCGTGCTGATCGGAGAAAAGCTGTTTCCATTTATCGTAATCGTGGCATACCGCATTATGTATACTTCACTTTTGACACTTGTAATTCCGTATAACTGGTATTATGCGATCTTGTCCACAGCACTTGCCGTACTCAGTGTTACGCTTGCCGCGCTTGCCGCATGTTATAAGGAACTTTCGGCGCAGCCGGCAGTATTGATGCGTCCGGTGGCACCAAAGCCGGGAAAACGCGTCCTGCTGGAACGTATCGGTTTTCTTTGGAAACGATTGTCCTTCTCCCAGAAGAATGCCTTCCGAAATCTGTTTCGTTATAAAAAGCGTCTGATCATGACGGTATTTGGAATCGGCTGTACGACTGGCCTTATGGTGGTCGGATTTGGCTTGAAGGATTCTATTATGAATATTGCATCGCTTCAATATGAAAATATTCAGCTGTATGATGCAATGGCAGCAGTGAATACGGACGAGACGGATAAGCTTGACAATGCGGATGAGAAACTGAGTGAGATCATGACGGAAGAGTCCGGCATCGAAAGCTATGCTGAAATCAGTATGAAATCCATGGATGTTTCAGTCGAAGGGAATGTTCAGACGGCATATACAGTAGTATGCAAAGATGCTTCCGAGATAGAGGCGATGACCGTTTTTCGAGGCAGAACGACAAAAGAAAAATATGAGCTTACCGATGACGGTGTAATTTTGACTGAGCAAATCGCAGAAGAGCTGGGCGTAGGAAAGGGCGATACAATAACGATTACAAGTGGAAGCAATGCACCAGTCACGGCAGTTGTATCTCATGTAGCAGAAAATTATCTGATGCATTATGTCTATATGACGGAGAACTATTATCAAAAGGTATTCGGAGAAGCACCAGAGTACAACATGTATTGGCTGAAATTGAATAAAGAGGGTCTGGCAGATGAGGACGCACTTGGCCAGCGATTAATGGATCATGATGAGATTTTAACAGTCACTTACATTAGCACCACAAGGGAAATGATTGACAGTATGTTGAGCAGTCTTTATATTGTTATTATAGTGCTTGTCATTTCTGCGAGTCTGCTTGCATTTGTCGTTATCTATAACTTAAATAATATCAATATCAGTGAGCGAAAACGAGAACTTGCCACAATCAAGCTGCTCGGATTTTACGATTCCGAGGTGGCAATATACGTCTATCGAGAAAATATCTGGCTGACAATCTTAGGCGCATTTGTCGGAATCTTTATCGGAAAGGCGCTTCATGGCTTTATCATTCAGACCGTCCAGGTCAATCAAGTCATGTTCGGTCATGATATTTCTGTGCCGAGTTATATTTACAGTATGGTGCTGGCCTTCATTTTCTCTATGGCAGTCAATGGCGTGATGTATTTCCAGTTAAAAAAGATTGACATGATTGAATCATTAAAGAGTGTGGAGTAATAGTTGCGAGTGTTTTTGAAGATTGCGAGAGTGCAAAGCACGCAGCAATCTGGTATCAAAGGGGGCAAAATATGCCGAAGAAATTTTATGCAGTCCGCAAAGGACGCAAGACGGGAATTTTTACTACATGGGACGAGTGCCGTGCGCAGGTGCATGGCTTCCCTTGTGCGGAATATAAAAGCTTTCCGACAATGGAAGCAGCAAAAGATTTCATGGAGTTTGGGATGGAAGGGGAAAATCAAATGCCATTTGGCGATTCCGAGCAGTCATGCGATAACCAAGATTCGTCAATGGTTTCCAATCAAACCATGCCGAATGCAGCGATCACTCCTAATGAGCCAGAATTAGTAGCCTACGTAGACGGCAGCTATGACCAGTCTACCAAACGATTCTCCTATGGGATGGTGATATTGGAAAACGGCGAGGAAAAGACCTTCAATAAAAGCTTTTCCGATCCGAGCCTTGCCGGTATGCGAAATGTTGCAGGCGAGATTATGGGAGCCAGAGCAGCCATGGAATATGCCATTGCAAATGATAAGAAAAAGTTGGTTATTTACCACGACTATGAAGGTATTGCGAAGTGGCCTCTTGGCATCTGGAAGACAAATAAAGAAGGAACGATAGCGTACAAAGCCTATTTTGACGAAGCAAAAACAAAGGTGTCCATTCGCTTCCAGAAAGTAAAAGGCCATTCTAACGATAAGTATAATGACTATGCCGACAAGCTTGCAAAGCAGGCACTGGGGTTGGCGTAAAAATAATCCATAAAAGGCAGACAAAGCATAGTACAACATCAGTTTGTCGTTGGATAAAAAAGAAGACATCACGGTCAATATTCCTTATGAATTGTTTATCGTTTGGGTGGGCTGAATTTTCGCTTGCGACATTAAAAATCCGTCAGGTAGTAAAAACGAAAGCCTGTCTGAACGGAGATGGAGATGGGGATGGATACAAATAACAAAAAGAAAAAAATAGAATATAACTTTTTAATCATACTGTTCCTTTTGTTATCAGGAGCGTACCTCTTTCTGAAGAGGAATGAACAGACAATGATACAGCTTTTATTGTCGCAGTTAATGCTTTTGTTTGGGTATCTCGCTGCTATATCCGATGCAAAATCACAGCGCATTCCAAACAAACTGATTCTGCTTATGCTGGCATGTTGGATGACCGTTGTGGTTTCGCAGCTGATCATTGCACCGGATGATGCATACGATTTGGTTATTTCAGGTTTGATTGGCTTTGCAGTAGGTGGTGGAATTATAATGTTTGCTTATATTGCAAGTAGAAAAGGTCTGGGCGGCGGAGATGTCAAGTTTTGTGCAGCGGCAGGCTGTTATATCGGAGCGACAGTTGTTCTTTCCAGCATTTTGTTTGGCTCTGTTTTTGCACTCCTTGTAAATGCAATATTGATAATAGCAAAGAGAAGAAAAAAGACAGATCATTTTGCATTTGTACCGTATATAAATGCCGGCATTGTGCTTCTTCTATTCCTTCCATAAAAATACATCTTCTCGAATTCGCTTTTTGAGCGCAAAGTGAAAGTCTTGAACGCTCTGATTCCGATATTAGAAAAAGTAATGAATTGGCAGAAAATATAGTAGCACTGATTCAGCAGTGAGAAAGGCGAAAGAATATGATGATTCAGAGTACAGAAAGAGAGAAAGAATTACGCAAGAAATTGAGTATGGCTCAAAATGAAGATGAAAGAAAACACATTAGAGAAGAATTAAGAGCATATTTGATTGAACAAAGTGAACTTTATAAAGATTACCCGTTTGCTCATTGATGTACACTGGAGGGGTAACTCTCCATTTTCTTTTTCGCTTGACGCATATTGGAACAAAATCAATCAAATTTCATGTTAGGTATAATCACTGTAATCAATGTTGCAAGAAGACGCAAATAAATGTTGTAAAAAGCTTCTTCTATATTGCAAAACATAAGTTCTGATGCTACAATGAAACTGGAAGGAGACCTTTTATACACGTACAAATGAGAAAACGGCACTAGTCGCAAAAATACACCAGATAAAATCCCCAATTTGGGAAATACATAAAGAAAAATTGGAGGAATTTTGATGGTTAAATCAAAAGAAAAGCAGCCCAGTGTGAAATTGCAATGGCATCCAGCATTCTGTGCAGCGGCAGAGCTTGAACTTCGCTTTAACAAAGCTGATCTCGAATTCAAACGAGAGTATAATTTAAGCAAGAAGCCGCTGCAAATGGATTTGTTAATTATTGAGAAACGAAAGAATGTGCAGATTCAAAATGAAATCGGAACGATCTTTCGCGGACATAATGTAATCGAGTACAAGTCACCAGATGATGGAATGACGATTGATGATTTTTTCAAGACACTGGGATATGCTTACCTGCACAAAGGCTTAGGAGAGAAGGTTGATCAGATTCCGTTGGAAGAATTAACAGTGTCTCTTTTCAGAGCATCAGCACCTAAGCAATTGTTTCAGCAACTTATTGGCTATGGATATAAAATTGAACTGCACACGCCGGGCATATACTATGTACAAGGCTTTCCAATTCCAATTCAAATTGTTGTAACGAAGGAGTTGGATTCCAAGAATCACGAAAGCCTAAAAGTATTGTCGAGAAGTGCAGAAAAGGAAGATATCCAGAAGTTTACCGAGCTGGCAAGGGATTTTTCAGAGCCGGGTGATAAAGAAAAGGCCGATGCAGTGTTGCAGGTAAGCGTGGCTGCAAACAGAGAAAAATATGACGAAGTCAGGAGGTCGGAGAATATGTGTGAAGCATTGCGAGAACTTATGAAGGAAGAAATTGAGCAGGAATTAGAAAAGGCACGTAAGGAAGGCCTGCGATTGGGAAAGGAGGAAGGTAAACAGGAAGAGACTCAGGCGAAAAAGGAAATGGCCTACGAGCTTTACCACGAAGAGGGATTCAGCGTTGAGCGGATTGCAAAGTTGGTCAAGCTGGATCGTGAAACGGTAGAAAAGTGGCTGCAGGAAAAGACAACGGCATAAATAAGACAACAACGATGAAATAAAATGATACCAGAGTCAAAAGGTCAGAAAGCCTTTTGCCCCAACATCTTAAAATAGTGACACAAAAGAATAAAACAAAATAACAAGGCATAATTATAATTGCCTAGGAGGGTGGCTCATCTTCAATGTCCACCCTCTTTTCTATTGCCTTTTCTTTGCTTAAAATGTCGTGAAAAACTGCCAAAGCCTTTACTAAACTGAAAATTTATATTATTATAATGGCATGGTCAAAAGTTCGGAATTTATCTGACGAAAGACCTTGAAAGGGGGACGTCATGGACTTTTTGGAAGCACAAGATTACTTGGAAAAAGTGCGAAGTCAAAAGGGAATCGTTCTGGGACTGGACACAATGCACCATCTGATGGCAGAACTTAAAATGCCGCAGGATAAAGTCAAATTTATCCAGATCGCGGGAACAAATGGAAAAGGCTCAACGGCAGCCTACCTCACGTCGATTTTATCTGAGGCAGGTCTGCGTGTAGGACGATATACATCACCAGCCGTATTTTCCAGTACGGAGCAGTATTGGGCATGCGGCAGTTGTATCAGCGAAGAGGAATATGCGCGCGGCATGACTGCGGTTTCGCAGGCAGCAGCACGGCTCGACGGTGAAGCACCGACTGCATTTGAGCAGGAGACGGCATTGGCACTTTGGTATTTTGCCGAGCAAGGCTGTGAACTCGCAATCTTAGAGGCAGGTCTTGGCGGTGATATGGATGCCACAAATGCTGTAACAACAACCGTATGCAGCATTTTGACCTCGATCAGCATGGATCATTGCCGCATCCTTGGAAATAAGATCAGTGAGATTGCGGCACACAAGGCAGGCATCATAAAGCCGGGTGCTCCGGTCATTTGTATGGAGCAGGAAGATGCCGCAATGGAGCCAATTCGTGTGGCAGCAAAAGATGCAGGAAGTCCATTGTACGAAGTACGTCACGATGAGGTACGTCAGATTTTTTCTGACAAGCGGGAAAGTGTCCTGTTTTTCAGAGACTTTGAAAATCTTCGCCTGAAAATGCTTGGAACCTGTCAGCCTGAAAATGCGGCACTTGCCGTACAGGCAGCAAGTGTACTCAGCAGCACCTATCCGATCACCAGAGCAAATATCTATGACGGTCTTGAAAAGACGCATTGGGAAGGTCGCTTTGAGATGCACATTGGTTCACCCGATATAGTACTTGATGGTGCGCATAACCCGGATGGTATTAGACGCCTTCGTGAGTCTGTCAATCGTTTCTACGCAGCAGCACCGGTTTGCTATGTGTGTGGTGTGTTAGCCGATAAAGATTACGAAAAAGAGATTGGAATTTTGTTTGGCCGCGCATCCGAAGTCTTTACGGTAACGCCGCCGTCGCCGAGGGCAATGAAGAGTACGGACTTAAAAGCTGCAATCAAAACGCGTTTTCCACAATTAAAAGTCACTTCATTTGACAGTGAAGATTGCATTGAAAAAGCGATGGAGGCGGCCGTTTCACAGAAAAATCCGGTGGTTGTTTGCGGAACACTTACCATTCTCGCAAGAACAAAAGAGTGGATGAAACGCAACGACAGGCTGTAAGCAAAGAAAAAAAATAGAAATGATACCAGGGTAAAAGGTCAGAAAGCCTTTTGACCCCAACATCATAGAAATAACAATAGAAAGAAAAACAAAAAGAAAACAGAAACAAAGACAGAAACAAAAATAGTATGCAAATGCAATAAAACTGCAGTAGAACAGAACAATTCTACAAACGAAATAGAGAAGAGGAAGCATGGATAAAGAAAAGATCGAGCAGGCGGTACGCCTGTTTTTGGAGGGAATCGGTGAGGATCCGGACAGAGAGGGACTGCTTGGAACTCCCGACCGCGTCGCACGCATGTGCAGCGAGATATATGGCGGACTGGGACAGGATGCCGGACAGTATTTAGAGACAACATTTGAGGCAAGAAACAACGAGCTGATATTGGAAAAGGATATTGATCTGTATTCGGTATGTGAGCATCATCTGCTTCCATTTTATGGAAAAGCGCATATCGCCTATATCCCGGACGGACGGGTGGCAGGACTGTCGAAGCTTGCGCGGACACTTGAAGTATTTGCCAAGCGACCGCAGATTCAGGAGCAGCTGACTGCACAGACAGCAGATGCATTGATGGAGCATTTAAAGCCGAAGGGCGTGATGGTAGTCATTGAGGCAGAGCATATGTGTATGACGATGCGCGGTGTCCGAAAGCCGGGGACTAAGACATTGACCTATGTATGCAGAGGTGTGTTTGAACAAAATGATGAGCTGATCAATCGTGTTTTGATGATGATTCGCTAAATTGGAGGAAAACGATGAGAATAGGAAACAAAGAATTTCAGACAAGTGGACATACGTATGTGATGGGAATTCTAAACGTAACTCCGGATTCCTTTTCCGATGGTGGACGCTGGAATCATATGGACGATGCGCTGTTTCATGCGCAGAGCATGATTGATGAAGGGGCAGATATCTTAGATATCGGAGGCGAGTCTACCCGTCCGGGCTACACCAGAATTTCCGATGAAGAAGAGATTGCCCGCGTAGCACCCGTTATCGAAGCAGTAAAGAGCCGCTTTGATATTCCTATTTCTGTAGATACTTATAAATCCGGTGTTGCAAAGGCTGCGATCGTAGCAGGAGCCGATCTGATAAATGATATCTGGGGATTAAAAGCGGATCCGAAGATGGCAGAGGTGATTGCAAGGGCTAATGTACCATCTTGTCTGATGCATAACCGTAAAACAGCTGTTTACAATCGGTTTTTAGAAGACGTGGTATCGGACTTAAAAGAGACATTAGATATTGCAAAGAAAGCTGGAATTTGCAAGGATACGATCATTCTTGATCCAGGTGTAGGCTTTGCAAAAAGCTATGAGCAAAATTTAGCAATCACAAATCATCTTGAAGTACTAGATGCACTTGGCTGTCCGATCCTTCTGGGAACCAGCCGCAAATCCATGATTGGACTGACACTTGACTTGCCGTCTGACCAGAGAGAAGAAGGCACAATGGTAACGACTGTTTGGGCAGTACAGAAGGGATGCATGTTTGTTCGCGTCCACAATATACAGGCAAATGTCAGAGCAATCAAGATGGCAGAGGCATTGCTTCGAAGTTAATACGATAAAAGAGTATGTTTTAAAGTTTACACAATACAAATGCGAAAACAATGCAAAATCAATGCGATTGCCAAAATAAATGGATGGTGAAAAAGGATAGTTAAAATAGAATGGATAAAATAGAATGGATAAAATAGAAATCAAAGGGCTTGAAGTATTTGCCCACCACGGAGTATATGAGGAAGAACAGCGCCTCGGACAAAAGTTTGTCGTATCGGCTGTGTTGTATCTGGATACAACAGCCGCTGCACAGGCAGACAATCTGGACAAGACTGTGAACTATGGCGCAATCTCCAGACAGATCACGCAGATTTTACAGCGGGAAAATTATAAGCTTTTAGAGCGTGCCGCAGCAGTCACAGCCGAAGAAATTTTGCTGACCAATCCGCTCATTCAGGGCATTACCATCAAAATCGAAAAGCCGTGGGCACCGGTTGGTTTGCCGCTTGAGACAGTATCCGTTGAGACGGCGAGAATGTGGCATCAGGCATACATTGCGCTGGGCTCTAACTTGGGAGAAAAGAAAAATTATCTGGATGTCGCAATTGATGAGTTAAAGGAAGCAAAGGGCATTCAAATCGAGACGGTATCCGACTGGATTGAGACAGAGCCATATGGGTATCTTGACCAGCCAAACTTTTTAAATGGCTGTGCGTGTCTTCGCACCTGGTTGGAGCCATTTGCATTGCTGGACGTATTACAGAGCATCGAGGCAAAGGCAGGACGCGAGCGAAAAATCCACTGGGGACCGAGAACCTTAGACCTTGATCTTCTTTTTTATGGCGATCAGATTCTTGGAACAAGGAGACTCATCGTACCGCATCCGGAGATTGAAAAGAGAAGCTTTGTATTAGAGCCGATGGCACAGATCGCACCGTGGCTTCGTCATCCGGTCAGCCAAAAAACGGTCAGACAGCTGCTTGAAGAATTAAACGCAAAGCAATAAATATAAAATAGCAAACAAAAAGAGGTTAAATGTGAAGCAGCCAAATGAGTAACGGAGCATTTTCTAATTTTCAATGAAATTACAGGAAATTTATAGGTCATTGAGTTATTAAGCTATTAAGTTATTAAGTGAGGAAAGAAAAATACATGTTAGATTTATCAGAATCCAGAGCACAGATTGATGTGATTGATAAAGAGATCACGCGTCTGTTCCAGAAGCGTATTGATGTGTGCAGAGATGTTGCTGCATACAAGATACAGAATAATAAAAAAGTCTTAGACAAGACAAGAGAAAATCAAAAGCTGGAAGCTTTGTCACAGCTTGCAGAGGATGGCTTTAAGGAACATGGCATTCAGGATTTGTTTACACAGGTCATGGCAATCTGCCGCAAACGTCAGTATCAGATCATGAAGGAAGAGGGCGTTGCACAGCCGGTTCCATTTACTGTTGTCGATGCCATTGAGAAGGAACATGCAAGAGTTGTATTTCAGGGTGTAGAGGGTGCTTACAGTCATGCTGCATCCATGGCATATTTTGGTGATTCAGCCGAGTACTTCCATGTGCCGAATTTCGAGGAGGTCATGAAGGCAGTCGCACAGGGAGAAGCTGATTTCGGTGTGCTTCCGCTTGAAAATTCCAGTGCCGGACAGGTCGGTGACGTGTATGATCTTCTGACACGCTACGACAATACCATCGTTGGCGAATATTATCTTCCCGTGCGCCATTGTCTGCTTGGCTTAAAAGGTGCCGATATCAATGAGATTCAGACGGTTTACTCCCATCCGCAGGGCTTAATGCAGTGTGCAAAGTTTTTAAACGAGCATTCAGACTGGCAGCAGATCAGCCAGGTAAACACCGCTGTATCGGCCCAGAAAGTCATTAAGGAAAACAATCCAAGGACAGCAGCCATTGCCAGTGCTACCGCAGCCAAGCTGTATGGTCTTGAGATTCTTGAGGAAGGCATCAACGATAATAAGACAAATACGACAAGATTTATTATTGTGTGCAGCAAAAAAATTTATTGTAAGCAGGCATCAAAAATCTCCATTATGTTTGAGATCCCTCATGAGAGTGGAAGCCTGTATACGATATTGTCTCATATGATCTACAATGATCTGAATATGACAAAGATTGAGTCCAGACCGATTCCGGAGCAGCCATTTGAGTATCGCTTCTTCGTTGACTTTGAGGGAAATCTGGCAGATGCGGCAGTCGAGAATGCACTTCTTGGAATTGACGAAGAAGCTGCACGCTTAAAAATATTAGGAAATTATTAATACGATACACGATATACAATAAATTTATGAGAAAGTAACAGGGAATTGACATGAACAGATTATTATTATACAGAAACTTTGAACATGAAGAATTGATTTATCAGATGAGAACACTCGCAAAGAAGGCACAGATTGACGGTCTCACCGAGGACGATCTGGAAACTTACGAGGACTGCATTCATCAGATGATTGAGATGGCAGCAGCCTATGGCTTACAGGAAAATCTCTGGCACAGCGTACTTGCCTGCATCCTTGCCAATGCAGAAAATGCATTCTCTAAGGCATGCGAGAAGAAAGGTCTTCCGCAGGGAACACTATCGCAGATGGTTCTTCCGGACATTTCCTTTTGGAGAGAGCTCTTTGCAATCAATTTAGAAAACTTAGATCAGGTATTTGGCTGTAATTTGGCGGCACTCTTAGAGAATTACGTAAACTCCAACACAAACGGTCACGTATTCAACAAGCGTATTCGCGACAGCATTACTACACTGGGAACAAGCCTCGGCGCATGTGGCAGTGATGAAGATTTCTTACATACACTGACAGACTTTTATCGTGACTATGGTGTCGGAAAGCTCGGTCTTCACAAGGCATTCCGTATCGGTCAGGACAAGGATGGCGAGCCTGTCATCGAGCCAATCACCTGCACCGAGCATGTGCATTTGGATGATCTGGTCGGCTACGAACGTCAGAAGAAAAAGCTTGTGGACAATACACTCAGCTTTGTAAATGGACAGGCTGCAAACAACTGTCTGCTGTTTGGCGATGCCGGAACCGGAAAGTCCTCCAGCATCAAGGCAATCATGAATGAGTTTTATTCAAAGGGACTTCGTCTGATCGAAGTGTACAAGCATCAGTTCAAAGATTTGCCAAAGATTATCTCCCAGATCAAGAGCCGCAACTACAAGTTCATCATTTACATGGATGATTTGTCTTTTGAGGAATTCGAGATCGAGTACAAGTATTTGAAGGCTGTTATCGAAGGTGGCCTTGAGACAAAGCCGGACAATGTATTGATCTATGCGACCAGCAACCGCCGTCACCTGATCAAAGAAAGCTTCGACGATGTAAAGGACTACAAGCCAGAGCTTCACTCCTCCGATACCGTACAGGAAAAGCTGTCTTTGGTGGCACGCTTCGGCGTAACGATTTATTTCGGCGCACCGGAAAAGCAGGAGTACGACAATATTGTAATTCAGTTGGCACAGAAAGCCGGCATCGAGATGGATACCGATCAATTGCTGCTTGAGGCGGGCAGATGGGAATTGAATCATGGAGGCAGAAGCGGAAGATGTGCGCAGCAGTTTATAATTTACCTGCTTGGTCAGAAGGCACTTGAGAAGAACTAAATTTTTCACGGGCTCACTTCACCGAGTGGGTGTTTCAATAATCTAGGCGCCCGTGAACAAAAGAAGTAGATCTAAAAAATGCATTAACTGTATTAAAAGAAATATAGAAATATAGAGATGTAGAAACATAGAAATAAAGAAATATAGGAAGGACGTGAAACTATGGCAGCAATGCGTATGGCAGTAATGGAAATCGGAGCGCAGGACGTAATCATGAAGGTGTACGAGATCGCTCCGAGAAAAGGGATGCAGGTGATTGACAGTCTGCGCCGTATGGTGCCGGTAGGAAAGGACACCTACTCAGAAGGACGTATCAGCACGCAGGTCTTGGAGCAAATATGCAAGGCATTAATGCAGTTTAAGCAGACACTTACCGAGTATGGCATAACCGAGTATTACGCATTGGCAAACAGTGCGGTGCGCGAGGCAAAGAATTGTGCCATGATCGTAGACCAGATAGAGGTTCGTACAGGCATTTGTGTGCGTGTACTCAGCAATTCCGAGCAGCGTTATGTGCGTATCAAAGGTGTTATCGCAAGGGAAAATGATTTCAAGCTTCCGGAGAAAGGAACTGCTATGGTTGATATCGGTTCTGGAAGCCTTCAGATTTCCATCTATGAGAAAAAGGCACTTGCAACTACGCAGAATATTCCGCTCGGTATGGCAAAGATCAGCGAGATGTTCTCAGCATTTTCATGGGAATATCCCGTTGTTGAACTGGTGTTAAAGGAAATGATCGACAACGATGTGCAGACCTTTGAGAAAATGTTCTTAAAGGATCACACCATCCGCAGCCTAATTCTTGTCGGTGACACGCTGATTTCTCAGATTCGAAAGGTACTTGAGCATACCGGCGATCCGGGCATCACCGCAGAGGATATCCGAAATTTGTATTCTAAGATTCGCGGTAAGTCCACCAGTGAGATCAGCCAGATGTTAGACATGCCGTTTGAGTATGCCGCAATGGTGCTTCCGGTTATGATTCTGGCGCAGACGCTTCTTGACGCGACACAGGCTGAGAAAATCTGGATTCCGCAGACGGATCTGTGTGACGGATATGCGATTCACTACATGGAAAAGCATAAGCTTGGACGAATCACCTACAATTTTGATGAAGATATCATTGCATCCGCAAAGACGATATGCAAGCGTTACAAAGGAAATCAGGCTCACGCAGAATATCTTGAGCAGATGGCAGGAAAGTTCTTTGATCTGCTGCAAAAATATCATGGTCTTGGTGAGCGCGAACGTCTTTTGCTTCGTCTGGCGGCCATTCTTCACGACTGCGGAAAATTTATCAGCATGAGTGCGCCGGGCGAGTGTGCCTATCAGATCATCATGTCTACCGAGATTCTTGGAATCTCGCATATGGAACGCGAGATGGTTGCGAGCATCGTTCGCTATAATACGATGGAACTTCCGGATTTCGATGAATTTGACGGAAAGCTAGGCAATGACGAATATCTGATCGTCATGAAGCTGGCAGCCATCCTTCGTGTCTGCAATGCACTTGACCGCAGCCATCGTCAGAAATTTGCCGATATGAAGCTTGCAATAAAAGATTCTAAGATTGTGATCACAACCGTATATCCGGATAACATTACACTTGAAAAAAAGACTTTGCAGGACAAGCAGAACTTCTTCGAGGAAGTATACGGACTGGGCTTTGAAATCAAGCAGAGAAAAAAGAGATAATAAAAGAGATAACAAAACAAAATACCATAGAATAACAAAACAGAATAAAGAACCAAAACAATAAAGATCGTCAATTTAAATAGAAAGGCAGGTTGGCAAGATGGATTTTGAAAACAGTCAATATTATACAAACCGTGAACTGAGTTGGATTCAGTTTAACTATCGTGTATTGGAAGAGGCAAGAGACAAGAGCAATCCGCTGTTTGAACGCCTCAAATTTTTAAGCATTACCGCATCCAATCTGGATGAATTTTTCATGGTACGTGTGGCTTCCCTTAAGGATATGGTAAATGCCGGCTATAAAAAGCCGGATATCGCGGGCATGACACCGAAGGAGCAGCTTTCCGCGATCAGCGAAGCACTTCATGAGTTTACACAGACACAGTATTCGACCTATAACAGAAGTCTGCTTCCATTGCTCGCAAAAGAGCATATCACCGTGCTGACTTCATTCGAGCAGATGAGTGACGAGGAAGCAGCGTTTGCTGATAACTTCTTTATGGAGCGCGTGTATCCGGTTCTGACACCGATGGCGGTAGATGCGTCTCGCCCATTTCCATTGATTCGCAATAAGACATTGAATATCGCAGCGCTGATTAAGACAAAGAAGCAAAATGCAGAGGACATTGATCCAGAGCTTGAGTTTGCGACTGTTCAGGTGCCGTCTGTGATGGAACGAATTGTACAGCTGCCGTGTGCAGAGGGTGTGAAGATGATTCTTCTTGAGGAGATTATCCGCCGAAACATCAGCAAGCTGTTCTTAAATTACGATGTCATCAGCACTGCAGCGTACCGCATTGAGCGAAATGCAGATCTTAGTCTTGACGAGGAAGAGGCAGAGGACTTGCTGCAGGAGATTGAGAAGCAGTTAAAGCAGCGTCAGTGGGGCGAAGCAATCAAGCTTGAAGTAAGCGAAGAGGTTGATCTGTATCTGCTTAAATATCTGAAAAAAGAGTTGGCAATTTCCGATGAGGAGATCTATAAGATTCAGGGACCGCTCGATCTGACCTTCTTAATGAAGATCTACGGCATGGATGGATTTGACGCGTTTAAGCAGCCAAAGTATAAGCCGCAGCGCTGCCCGCAGATCGATCCGGAGCTGTCGATTTTTGACAATATTAAAAAGGGCGATATTTTCCTTCATCATCCATACATCACGTTCGATCCGGTTGTAAACTTTATTAAAGAGGCAGCAGTGGACCCAAAGGTATTGGCAATTAAGCAGACGTTATATCGTGTCAGCGGAAATTCGCCGATTGTAGCTGCTCTTGCAAAGGCAGCAGAAAACGGCAAGCAGGTAACGGTGCTTGTCGAGTTAAAGGCACGTTTTGACGAGGAGCACAATATCGTCTGGGCAAAGATGCTGGAGAAGGCAGGCTGCCACGTTATTTACGGTCTGCGCGGCTTAAAGACGCACAGCAAGATTACATTGATCGTGCGCGATGAGGAGGACGGCATCTGCCGCTACGTTCATCTGGGAACCGGAAACTACAACGACGCCACGGCAAAGCTTTACACAGACTGCGGTATCATGACATGCAACCGCATGATCGGCGAGGATGCTACTGCCGTATTTAACATGCTTTCCGGTTATTCTGAGCCGGAGTCGTGGAATCAGCTCGCTGTTGCACCGCTGTGGCTGCGCGGCAAATTCCTCTCCTGGATTAAGAGAGAGACTGAGTTTGCAAAGAATGGCCGCCCGGCATATATCATTGCAAAGATGAATTCCCTTTGTGATAAGGGCATCATTGCTGCACTCTACGAAGCATCTGCAGCCGGCGTACAGATTGATCTGATTATCCGCGGTATCTGCTGCGTGAAGGCCGGTATCCCAGGCATCAGTGAGAACATTCGCGTGCGTTCTATCGTTGGCACATTCCTTGAACACAGCCGTATTTTCTGCTTTGCAAATGGCGGAAATGAAGAGATCTACATGGGCAGTGCCGACTGGATGCCGCGTAATCTTGATCGAAGAGTGGAGATTACCTTCCCGGTATTAGACCCGACCGTGCGTGCAAAGGTGCGTCACATCTTAGAACTGGAGCTTGCCGATACGGTACGTGCCAGAGTCATGAAGATGGACGAAAGCGGTCAGTACGAGCGCATCGACAAGAGAGGAAAGGCGCTGATCGATTCTCAGGAAGCATTCTGTGAGGAGGCAAAGGAAGCGGCAAAGGAAGAGTATGCAGAAGGCTTACAGCAGCAGCGCATTTTCGAGCCGCTTGAGGCAGCAGAGGACGCACAGGAATAAACAGTAACTGAGAGAGTATTGAACAGTTACAGAACGGAGAAAAAATATGGATCAGATCAATATATTAGTAACCGATGATGAGAAGGAGATCGCGGATCTGTTAGAAATCTATCTGGTCAGCGATGGCTACCATGTCTGGAAGGCATACAGCGCAAAGGAAGGGATTCAAATCCTGCAGGAGCAGGACATTCAGCTGGCAATCTTAGACATCATGATGCCAGAGATGGATGGCATTGAGATGTGCAGACAGATTCGACAGTTCAGTAATATTCCGGTCATCTTTTTAAGCGCTAAGTCAGCTGATCTGGACAAGATTCTCGGACTTGGCTGCGGTGCGGATGATTACGTGACAAAACCATTTAATCCGCTTGAGCTGACGGCACGTGTCAAGTCACAGCTTCGCCGCTACACGGAGCTGAATCCGGACGGCGTGCAGAAAAAGGAAAACAGTGAGATTATTTCCATTCGCGGTGTTGTGATCAATCGAACTACACATGTTGTAACTGTGGACGGTGAGGAGATTAAGCTGACTCCGCTCGAATTTGATATCTTGTGCCTGTTAGCGCGAAATCCCGGAAAAGTATTTAGCACGGATGAGATCTTTAAAAATGTCTGGAATGAAACTGCCTATGAGGCGAACAATACTGTTATGGTGCATATCCGCCGACTGCGCACCAAGATAAAGGATGACCAGCGCGAGGATAAAATCATAACAACCGTATGGGGAGTTGGATATAAAATTGACCAGTAAAAATAAAGTAAAATACAGAGGCAGCCTGCTGCTCAACACGGTGCTGAGCGCAGCTGCCGCACTGGCGGCTGAGGTCGTGCTTTTGCTGAACAGCAAATTGGCAGATATTATTTTGAGCCAGTTTGGTTTTCAGGGGAGCGTCGCCAGTCTTTCAGGCGTGTACAATGCGTCATTGATTTTTGTTTATCTTTTGATTGGCATTGGCGTATTTGCGTTTGTATTTGGTATGCTTCAGCATCGCACATTTAAATATATGCGAAAGATTTCAGCGTCGCTTCAAGAGATTTCCGAGGGGCATTTTAACACGCGCATTCCTGTGCGCGGGGACAATGAGCTTTCCGATATCGCGATGCAGGTTAATCATATGGCAGAGGAAATCGAGCTGTTGATGGAAAAAGAAAAGCAGGCGGAGGAGACGAAAAACGAACTGATTACCAATATCGCACATGACCTTCGCACACCGCTCACCTCGATTTTAGGTTATCTGGATATTCTTTCGACAAGAAAAGATCTGCCGGAGCAGACGCGTCAAAATTACATTCGCATTGCGCACGATAAGTCAAAGCATCTGCAGCAGATGATTGAGGACTTATTTGGATTTACAAAGCTTAGTTACAGCAGGCAGACTGCAAACATGCAGTCGGTAGACATCATCACGCTTTTGGCACAGCTTCTTGATGAATTTTATCCGGTCTTCGAGAAAAATGAGATGGAGTACGAGTACCATCCGGATGCATCAAATTTTGTGCTTCAGGGCGATGCCACGCTTCTTGTACGTCTCTTTGACAATTTGATCAACAATGCAATCAAATACGGAAAAGAGGGCAAGCGGCTGATCGTAAATACAAAGACAAAGACAGATACGATCACGGTAGATATCATTAATTTCGGAAAAGTCATTCCGCAAAAGGACTTAGACCGAATCTTTGAAAAATTCTATCGAGCCGAGGCTTCGAGAAATTCCGCGACGGGTGGAACCGGACTTGGACTTGCGATCGCGGCGAATGTAGCGCGTATCCATGGCGGCTCAATTTCGGCAAAAAGCAGCCTGAAAGGAACCGTCTTTTCGGTAACGCTTCCAAGCACACACGAGGAAACACAGACAGACGAAACAGCAGAGTCAAAAACAGGCACAAAAACGGATGCAAAAGGCGTATCAAATGGTACAGACACAAAAGCAGGAGGAATCGGATGAGAGAAAACAACAACCGGCGCACGATACATTGCGTAAAAGTTCGTTTGAGTTTTGTCATGGCTGGTCTGCTTGTGCTTGTTTTATTTGCCGTGATTGGATTATCCGGCTGTGCATCGTCCTCGAAAAATACCTACCACTCCTACTCAGGAACTGTCACCGTCAGCCTCGGTCTCGGAAAAGAGAGTGTTTTGCTGGAAGAAAATCCATTTCCTGTTACCGTACACATAGAAGGCGATTATGCAGTACAAGGCAGCTGGTGTGTGCTTACGGTTCCGACAAATGCAAGTGATTATTATACGTATTGGATGCCGTTGTCAGACGAGAAGTCACAAAAAGTCACATTCATAGTTCCGGCAGCAAAGTACAGCAGTCAGCTGACACTGGAAGTGCGCAACAGCGATAAGCGTGTCATATACAGCAGGACGAGTACCTATCAGGCGCGTGATAAGTGGCAGGATTTGATCCTCATTGGTCAGATGGGAACACAGACAGACAGTATCTCATGGCCGGAGGAGATCAAACATGATGAGCTTGGAAACCGGATTACGGTACAGCAGGTGATTCTTACAGAGGACAATTTTTATACGCAGAAGGAAGGCTACGAAATGCTTGATTTTCTTGTAGTGGATGCTTCTTTTTTTAAAAAACTGGACTCGGCTGTACAAAATGCTCTTCTGGAATGGGTAAAGGAAGGCGGAACGATTGCTTTTCAGGGCTCAGATGCATGGACGACAATCCAAAGCTTAGGATTTACTCATGCAAAAAATTATAGTGCCGGAACGAATATAACGCTTCTTTATTGCAATTATGCATCAGGCTCAATGTGGTCAGTTGGTGATACACTTAGTCAGACAGTAGCGCGTCTTACAGACAGTCACAAAGAAAAGCTGTTAAAAGCTTTAAGCAAAGGTCAAAGCGGCGGTTATTCGGATAATTATACCACATTAAGCGTTTATGACAAATCAACACTGGCAGAGCGGATATCGTGTCATAAAACGTCAGCCGAGACACCCAATATATGGATATATGTTATACTTTTGTGCGTATATTTGGGAGTTGGTATTCCATGTGTCTATGTAATCGTGAGAAAAAGGAAAAGAATCCGGTGGTTTCGCCCGCTTGTATGTGTACTTGCAGTCAGCTTTTCATTCGTCATCTTCTTGCTGAGTGCAAAAACACGTTATTCAAGACCGTTTTTAAGGAGTATGACACTCATCTCGGATGAGAATTGCAGTGATGATACAATATCCGAGACGGTATATATGGGGATTCAGGCACCATTTAACAGCAGATATGAGGTAAGCCTGAATCCGGATTACAAGGTTACTGCCATACAAGGCGGTTATTATTGGGGAAGCGGTACGCAAAATGGCATAGCAAACGCAAGGCATGTGGCAGATATCAGCTTGGAAGAAAGTCAGACGCTTGTAGCAATTGAGAATCTGACTGCTTTTTCGTCAAGATATTTTTGTTTGGAGACAAATAAGGAATCGTTTGGAAAAATAAATGGAACCGTTTCCGATAATGAGACGGGGCTGTCGGGCAGCATTACAAACAATACATCGTATAAATTATATTCGGTCATAGTAAATGCAGGTGAGCAGCTTGCACTCATTGACAGCTGGAATCCCGGTGAAACGATTGATCTTGAAATGGGGCAGAAGGAAGGAACTGTCCATATGATGACGCTGACGCAATATGAGGATGGTGCATATAAGAATCGTGGAGCGTGGGATGCGTCACTTTCGGACTATTATGAATACTTTTTATATACAAAAGCAGATCAGAATGCTGTTATGGCGAGGATCGATTACACGCCGCAGCTGCAGAAAAATACAGAGTATCCGGTGGAAAATGATACGATCGTCAGACTGTCGGTGCAGGAGTAGGAGGAAGCGATGCTGTCTGTAAATCAGGTTACTTTTCATGTAAAAAAGAAGCTGCTGATCGACGAATTGACGATAAATGTCACACCGGGCAGCTTTTACGCGCTTATCGGAAGAAAGGGAGCAGGAAAAACGACGCTTCTTCGACTGTGCGCAGGTCTTTTAGAGCCGAAGAGCGGAAAGATATACATTAATGGAATGGACATATCAAAACGTGAAAATAAAAAGAGCATTTTAAGGCAGATGGGATACATGGGAGCGCAGGATGGCTATTTTCCGCGTCTTCAGGTCATGGAATATCTTGAAATATGTGCGCATGCGCAGGGACTCTATGGTCTGTCCGCCAGAGAACGATGCATGGAGGTGCTGTCGCTTGGCCACCTTGAGAGAAAAGCAGAGCAGTTAGTCGAGGAACAGCCAAAGAGCATTCGCAGAGAACTGTCATTTTTGAGAGTCATTCTTCATAAACCCAAACTTCTGCTTTTGGATGATCCGTTTTCTGGAATGGAGCTTGAGCAAAGGTTTGCCATGGAAGAAATGTTTGCGATGCTGGCAGAGGATGAGACGACTGTGCTTATGACATCTCAATCACTTCCGGAAACAGCAAAGCTGTGTAATGAGATCGGCATTATCGAGAAGGGACGTATCGTCAGTGAGGGAGATTTGTCGGATATTATGCGTCAGGTAAGAAGTGAGGCACTTTTGTATTTGCGTGTTTGCGGTTCGCCTGAAGCTGCTGTGGCTATTTTGCGAAAGGAAAAACTGGTTCGCACAATTTCGCGTGATGGAAATTTTATTGTAATGCATTTTGCCGGAGGCATAAAGGAGGAAGCGGGGCTGCTGAAAAAGCTGGTAGATGGAGGCGTGAGCGTATACTCGTTCAGCCGCGGACAGAGCAGTATGGAAAATCTTTTAGAGCATGAGATTTCAGGCGGAAAGGACTCAAATGATCCGATTTCAAAATCCAATTTATGAGAAGGAACGCTGGGCGGCAAACAGAAGCAAGGCATTTTTGATTGCAGTGCTTGCGGTTAACAGTGTCATTGCCGTCATTGCGGTGGTTGTCTTTATCAACATGGTAAGTTATATGAAGACGAGCAGTAAAAATGATTACTCAGCGCTTTTGCAATTATATCTGACACTGGCAATGGCGGAATGTCTGATGATTGTCTTCGTAGTTCCGGCAATCGCAGGTACAGGCATAAGTCAGGAACGCGAAAATGGAAATCTGGAACTGTTTTTCTCGACAGGAATGTCCCCGTGGCAGATGATTTTAGGAAAGCTTATATCATGCATGAACATGATACTTGTGCTTTTAGTGACGGCACTCCCTATATTTTCACTTGTCTTTGTATACGGAGGCGTCCGTATGGGCGATCTGGTCGTGATGATAGGAGTACTTTTGATCGTTGCGCTTGAAGTTTGTACATTGTCAATCCTCTGTTCATCAGGTGCCGGCCGTTCTGTATATGCTGCGCTTGGCGCATATGCGTCCAATCTGATCCTCATAGGCGGGACGCTCTTGGTTCAGATCATGCCAAGATTGTTGTATCAGTCCTACACCTACGGCGAGCAGCTCGGCAGTCCGATTGCGTGGTATCACTATTTGCTTTTGGCAAATCCGGTGGTGACATTTTACGGTGTGTTAAACAATCAGGCGGGCAGCCGCACGGCGATTTTTGACATGATCAATTACATGGGAAATTATAAGCAGAATTGGATTACGCAGCACTGGCTGCCTGTAAGCCTTCTGGTGCAGGCAGCACTTGTTGCGTTAGAGCTTATTCTTGCTGTTCACAGTCTGCGCAGTAAACGAAAGAGTAGTCAGCGGGAGGTTCGTTCCTGATAGGAGTCAGAGATGCTTCTGAGCTGGGCGATTGTTTCTTTCAAGATAGAAACAGTTGTATCCAGCTCATTTTTTGTAGTTGCGCGTCCAAGTGTTAAGCGAAGCGAGGCGCGTGCGAGATCATCTGACAGACCGATGGCAGATAGTACATGCGACGGCGCGGAAGATGCAGAGGAACAGGCAGAACCCGATGCCACGCAGATACCCTGTGCGTCTAGCATCATCAAAAGAGAACTTCCTTCCACGTATTCAAACGAGAAGTTTGCATTGCCAGGAAGACGATTTCGAGAGCTTCCGTTTAAACGGCAGAATGGAATCTCATTTAGAACACGCCGGATCAGATAGTCGCGCAGAACACTTTCGTGACGCATGGCGGCGCGCATCTGGGCGTTTGCGATGGCGGCGGCTGTGCCAAAGCCTGCAATCGCCGGAACATTTTCGGTGCCGCCGCGTATGCCGCCCTCCTGACCGCCGCCGAAGATCAGTGGAGAAAGAAAGATGCCATCGCGGATATACAAAAGACCGATGCCCTTTGGACCGTAGATTTTGTGCGCGCTTGCACTCAAAAGATCAATGCCCTGACGCTGCACATCGATTGGAATCTGTCCATATGCCTGAACCGCGTCTGTGTGGAACAGACAGCCTTCGCAGCCGTGCGTGTGCGTGATATAGGAAAGATCTGCAATCGGCTGGATCGTGCCAATCTCGTTGTTTGCCATCATGACGGATACAAGAATTGTATCCGGACGCATGGCCTGACGCAAACGTTCCGGGTGAATAAAACCCGCAGGATCCGGAGAAAGGTAAGTTACGGCAAATCCTTCGCTTTCGAGGAATGCTGCTGCGTGCAAAATTGCGTGATGCTCGATTGCAGATACAATGATATGATTGCCGTATCTTTGAAGAAGGCGCGCGCAGCCAATCAGCGCCCAGCTGTCGGATTCGGAGCCGCCCGATGTGAAGAAGATGCGCTTCGGATCTGCATGAATCAGGGCGGCGGTATGTGCGCGCGCATCTGACACGGCGCGGCGCGGTTCATCGGAAAAATCATATAGCGAGGAGGGATTGCCCCATTCGCGGTTCATATATAAGACCATAGTATCGCAGACCTCTGGTAGAGGAGGGGTCGTTGCGGCGTGGTCGAGATAGATTCGAGTCATAAATGTGCCTTCCTTTTTGTATGATAGCTTTTGGTTTATTATATGAGGGAGCGGTGCAGTCTGGAAATTCTACGTCATTATTATAATAGAAAGCTTAGAAACAGTCAAAGGGAGATAATGTTTTACGGGTGCTGGAGGATTTTCTGAAATGGATTTGATAGATTATCACCTTTACTGTAATGTTGAAAAGTGTTATAATTTGAGCTGAATTGTATTAACTTGCAAAGACACGGCAGGACGAGGTGGAAGGATTTATCTTCTCATAGACAAAAATATGAAAAAGAAAGACCAAAAAATTAAGATGGGTGGGTGTAGAAGGTGAAGATACTCGATAATATCAACAATACCGTTCGCGATGATCTGCGGGTGGAGA
>CAVJTU010000002.1:0-94407 GCA_963652495.1 uncultured Oscillospiraceae bacterium | reverse complement strand
TTCTATTATCGCTCAAAATCCCAAAAAGTGGGAGGTTTTTTTATATTATTTTTTTACTCGTCAATGCTGTTGCTGACCATGGTTCCTGTTCACAGCACTCATCTGATTCCAGAAACTCGCAAGTACATTCGAGCAATCATTCATATGCTCCTGTTTGCTCAGGAAAAATGCTCCTGTGCTACGCCGAGTGCAATATCAAGTGCAGTCTTTTCCGGAATCTTTCCTGTTACGTTTGGAAGCTTCTTCTTTGCCATCTTAGTGATCTGCTCACGGAATAATGTATTCTTTACATTGACACTTCCCCACAGCCACAAATCCGCATGCAGCTCTCTCATCTGTGGATTTGCAAAAAAAGCATCATCCAATTCACGCTTACTGCGATTATCCGGCTTTTCTTCCATCTTGCCGGCGGTATCCCATATAAGTGCAAAAACCTTCGCTGCACATTCCTTTAAAATGGTCTCGGCCACCTTGTCGCCTTCCTCTGCCGCCTGCGCACATAAAACAGCCAATCCTCCGACCGGACTCTTATCAAGCAGATGATCATTTACATAGACATCCGCCTGCTCCAAGTTCTTTACACCTGTTGCTTTTGCAATCTTCTCTGCTAAAATCGGACAATTGATGCGTCCATCCAGCCAATCTGCATATGCCTTAAAGGCCTGAAGTCCGATATCATAAGCACTTCCCTCATCACTGAGTACATGATTCCAGCCACCTGTGCGGTATACTTCTCCTGCCTCATTTCTTCCATAGCAAATCGCACCGGTTCCTGAAATAATAACAAGTACCGGACCCTTAGACAAATATAAAAAGAGTTCACAGTCATTTACTGCCAGGATATGTTCCTTTGCAAAACCCATCTCCTCAAAGATGCTTCTCATCTGCATTTCCTGCTCTTTTGAGTCAATGCCGCTGGCTGCGATGCAAATGCCCAGACAGTCCGAACTCTTAAGAGCATATTTTGAAAGTGCTGCGTCCATCAGCCGACGATACTTTTCTCTTCCACGCTCGTATCCCTCTGTATTAAATGCACAGCCCTCACCAAGATATTCTCCGATTGGTGTCTTATCTGCTGCTGAGAACTTTACTCTTCCGGAGGTTCCTCCTACATCTAATCCTGCATAAAACTTCATATAGATATCCTGCCTTTCTAAAAAGATGTATTGCCTCTATATAATATAACATAAGTTACCAGCGTTATATCATATTTTTGCGTATAAAGATACCCGGCCTGTGTAAGCCGGGTACTATAACTATCTATGCAGTAAAAATTACTTTTTAACCTTTAAAGTATAAACCCTCTTTGTTGGTGTGTAGGTATTGCAATAGATGGTATATCCTTCCGCATTGACTTCCTCGCCGGAATAATGTCCCTTAAAATGATGCTCGCATGCACCCGGTCCGAATGTAACACTTGTCAGTCCTTTCGTCATGGTCACATAATCATCAGACAGCACCATAGACTTTCCGGCAACCGTCTCCATGCAGAAGTGATCATTCTCCAGAGTTGCCTCTGCCGGAACGCACAGTTCCATACGAAGCGGCAGTCTCTCCAGACCATCCGTATCTACACGGATCTCAAGTCCATCCTCTAACTCCGTGATAACAACCTGCGTATGCAGATCACTTGTAACCATCAGATCACGCTTTGTATGATCCATCTGCCACCAGTCACTTGTCTGCGGCTTTTCCTTCCACGGCAGATAATACCAGCCGTTTGCGGTATGTGTCAGAACGGTCTTTCCTTCCTGCACATCCATCTCATCCGGAACGAAATTACGAACCTCACAATAGCTCTCACCAATCTTTAAATATGCCTCAAGTCCTTCTACGTTGAAGTAAAGGAATGCACTCCGGCCCTTCATAACCGTGTAAGAGTAATTCTCTTTCTTTACACGAAGCACTCCGGCCTCCTTGAAGAGCTTGCGGTAAGCCTTTAAGAAACCGCAATTTTCAAATGTATAATCAAGTGTCTTATCATAAATCATCAAAAGATGCAGACAATTCGGTGCAATGCGTCCGCACTCGGTACAGCCCTTAATGATCTGATGAGCTGCTCCGTCAAAGCGTACATGCTCCTCTGGTGTCAGCTTGATAAAGCCCTCTTCGCCATCATAAGCAAGCAGATAGAGATACTGATACAGATACTTATCCATGAAAATCTCTTCGCCCTGATCCTGACGGGTGGAATTTTGTGTAAATACCATGTCATTCGGCTCGATGTAGTAAAGCATCATATTTAAGTTTCGCTCAACATAACCTAAATAGCTGACATCCTTTGAACACTGATACATTGCCATCATTGCATTGTTGACAACAGCATTGTAATTTCCTGTGGAACGCTCTGCATACTCACCCTCGGAGTTGCCGTCAATGCCTTCCTGAAGATACAAAACCGTGCGATCCATCAGGCTCTTTGCAAACTCTGCATCATCTGCAAACAGCTGTGCTGCCTGCATCAGTGCGGCGCAGATGCCCCAGCGATGGTTTGGTGTATGGAATCCTCCGTCACGAATCGCTGCTGCTGCTTTTTTCATAATAACAAGATATTTCTGTTCCAGTACAGCGACTTCTTTCTCATCTGCTGTCTTGTACTTTCTCATCAAACGCAGACCGTCATTTAAACGCTTGTAACAAAATCCGGTGTCAGGTGCTGAGAAAAAGTTACAGCACGGATAATCAATGTAGCCGCTTTCTCTCTGAACACGTGCTACGCCATCAGCCGCCAGGTGCAATGCTTCCATAAGCTTTTCGCTCTTATAATAGCGGCTCTTGCTGTTGAAATATAGTGCAAGTGCAGTCGCCATCATATAGATGGTCGGCTTTGCCTCGATCACGTCTCCTCGCATCAGTCCGTAACACAAATCGTCCTTATCCTTAATCTGCAAAAAAAGCATCTCATCTACACGATGTTCTTCGCTGCGAATCAGATAATCAATATAACGCTTCATTATTATATACTCCTTCAGCTATTTTCAGCTGTTTCTTATTTGCAAAGCTTCAATGCTTCCATGAAGAACAGAATGGCCAATGCCTGTCCGTATGGCATAGGGATCAGCTCGATCTGCTTGTAGAAATCCTTGCTTTCTCTTCCCATCGGTGTACCGTAGGAAACCTGCTCTACCTTGCCCTCTTTGTTGACACACTTTAAGATTGGTGCGAGTGCCTTCATTGCAGCATCTGCACAGGACTTATCGACAATACCAAGAGCAACGGCACGCAGGATACCATATGCGAAACCACATGTAGCACTTGCCTCTACATAGGAAGTCGGATCGTCCACTAACGTATGCCACATACCGGACTCATCCTGAAAACGTACCAATGCATTTACCTGCGCACGCTCGGACTCCTCAAGGAAGCGGCGGATTGCAGCCGGACACTCAATCATATCAAGAAACTCCGGAATCGCCATAGTAATCCAGCAGTTTCCTCTGCCCCACAGTGCCTCTGCAAAGTTATGATGACCCTCGAAAGTCCAGCCGTGAAACCACATGCCAGTCTTCTTGTCAGTCAGATACTTTACATGAAGAAGGAATTGATACTGAGCCTCCTCGACATACTCCTTCTTGCCGCGAATACGTCCCATATTTGCTAAAAACAGCACGGTCATAAATAAGGTATCGTCCCACAACTCACCATTGTTCATAGAATCCGATGTCTTGTGCTGGAAACCGCCCTCCTTGGTGCGAACAAAGTCGTGCATAATGCTCTCTGCCCATTCGTCACAGATTGCCAGATATTCCTCATTCTTCGTATATTCTGCATAGTAGGACATAGCAAGAAGAGGTGTTACCGTATTAATGTTCTTTCCCGGAAGACCAATCTCCATCTGCTTCTCATAGAAACGCTTTAAGATATCCAGATACTCCGGCTTCTTTGTTGCTTCAAACAAACGCCAGAATCCATATAAGCCAACACCCTGTGTCCACTCCCAATGCTGGTATCTGCGAATGTCATCGCCCTCCAGATTCTTTGTTTTCATATTCTCTAAAAATTGCTCATCATCCTCGTACAACACAGTCTGAAAGCTTGCAATTACACGCTCCAAGGCATCTTTTACCTGAGCTGCTGTCACATTTTCCATTCTCCCACTCCTTCTTTGTATTTTTGTCGTACAGTATTTTCACTATATGATATGATACCAGGGTCAAAAGGTCAGAAAGCCGATGCAAGCTTGCTTACAAGAGGATTTTTGACCCCAACATCATATGATAATCATTCAGAGTTTCCTTTGCAAAATGACAGCTGCTGCATTCACAGCGAATCACCTGACAGGACTCTGAATATATAAAAGCGGCATTGCATGCCTTACGATGCACGAAGTTCTGCCTCAGCACATCGTTCAGGAGAATCCACTGCCTAATGGCATCGGGTTTTCCTGAGCTCTTACAAACTGTTACACCTTGGTTTCAGTATACAAAATAGCACCTAAAATTTCTATCTAAAATTTGTTTTATTTCCGAATATTCCTTGCATATTTTGCTCTAAATGTGTATACTGATAACTATATTTCAATAACTGTTTAAAGCCGTTATATTCGAGAAGGAGGTTTTTATGGAGCAGACTCTTCAACTAAAATATCAGCGAAATTACAGCATTATCATTAACGATTCCGATGTTTCTCTTTACTATTATTTTGACTATGGTGAGCGATACAAGCAGATCAATATGGATTTTCAGCACTCTCACCGTTTTCACGAAATCATGATACCACTCTCTCCTAATGCCACTCACATTATCGAAGGTATCCCATACTCTCTTGAGGAAGGCGACATCGTGCTGCTGCCGCCTGGTGTTTTGCACCGCACCGAGTATCCGGCCGGCGCACCCAGCAAGCGTCTTATTATCTCCTTTTGGTATCCAAAGGAGCTTTTTGGTATGGCAGAGTATTATCTGCCTCTTTTATCCATTTTTAATACCCAGATGCCAATCTATCGTTTCCCGGAGGAAATACGCAGACAGGTTCTGGGTATTCTTGATGAAATCTATACATTTTCGAGAAGTCACGACTACCTTTCTCACCCTGAGCAGCGTCTCGTGATCCACTCTCTGTTTGTTCATTT
Organism: uncultured Oscillospiraceae bacterium; assembly: GCA_963652495.1. GTDB lineage: Bacteria > Bacillota > Clostridia > Lachnospirales > Lachnospiraceae > Anthropogastromicrobium. Next base: position 89,338 of record CAVJTU010000002.1, on the reverse strand, counting down.
TCTGTATGCCCTAAAGTATAATCAGAGCAAAAATCTTTATTCCAATAAGCCGTCCGGCAATTCTGCCGCACAGAAAATTTACAGCATTGCTTATTATATCCATAGCCACTATGACGATGATCTGTCACTCGACTCTCTGGCTGAACGCTTTTTTTTAAGCTCCTGCTACCTGTCTCATCAATTTAAGAAAGTGACAGGCTTTACCCTAATCAATTACATCCAGCAGGTGCGCATCACACGCGCCAGAGATTTGCTTTTATCGACAAATCATTCGGTATCTGATATCGCGCAATCCTGCGGTTTTCAGAGTTTCTCTCAGTTTAACCGAATCTTCCGGCAGACATATGGTCAGTCACCATCGGCAATGCGCTCGAACTCAACTACGCTCACCAGCCAGCAGTCGAATCTGGAGTTAAAATGAGCCTTCCGTTCTCACCGCCAGCCCTCTCAGCCACGCCTCTACTGTTTTGGCATTTCTGTTTATGATAAGCTCCTGCGGAAAGTCCAGTTCCTCAAGGAACTTTCTTGCATGGTTGTATATACCGACGTATGTGCTGAAATGTGCATCGGAATCCACGCTGATATAGGCATTGTATTTCTTGCATTTTGCTATGATATCACGACAATTTGCAACAGAGGATGGTCGTACATTGAAAGTTGCCTCGTTTAACTCGATGGCTTTCCCAAGGCGTGCCGCCTCCTTGATGACGGTGTCATGATCATATGGATATTCTGCCGTTCCTGTGTGTCCTAAAATATGTACCTTTGGATTCTTCAGTACGTTTAGATAAGCATTTGTATGCTGTTCGACTGTACCTGCCGTAAATGTATGGGAATGGCAGGATGCTACTATGCACTCCAGCCTTCCAAGCGTATGCTCTGACAGATCAATATGACCTTCATAGTCCAGAATATTGACCTCCGCACCCTTCCATACTCTGATTCCGTGAATATACTCAGGCAATATCCTCATATTTGAAAAATGACCCTCATATGGTGCGTCCGGCTCTGCCGGGCCGTGATCGCTCATATTGATGCCCTCCAGCCCGTTTTCAAATGCGCTGCGGCAATTTTCCTCCAACGTGCTGTAGGCGTGCGTACTTGCGATCGTATGTGTATGAAGGTCTGTTTTTATCTCATAATTTCTCATAGAAATCCTTTCCTTTCTGCATCAGATGCGTTCTTATGCGAATGCCGCATTCATCCGCACTCTCTCCATGCGTATGCCGCTGTCACCTTGCTTTTCAAACAAAATGATATCGCGGTACAGGCAATGAAATTTCTCAGGATAATCAATATCCTGATGAAAATGACCAAACATCCAGTAGCGGTATGATATTTTTTTCCATACGCGGCACAAAATATCATTTGTAACAGAAAGGTCTTTCTCCGGAAACCACGCCCTTACCATACGCTCCGGAACCGTATGTGTCATAACAAGATCAAATGTATTGTTGTTCTTTGAAATAGAGTCTGAAATTCGTTCTTCGTCCTCTGGCGTAAGATCCTCATCCGGCTGCCAGATATCCGGGTGATTTTTCTTATAGCCCGGTCCTGTCGTGCTTGCACCGATTGCAAGAATCGAAAAGCCGTCAGCCGTGCAGACACTTCCTCTTTTCAGATAATAAATGCCATCTGCTGCTTTTCTCGTATTAGTTCTTTCCACATTGCATCCATGCTTTTTTAAAAGTACTTCCCTTTCCGCCTCATCAATCTCAGGCAGACATTTCAGCACATTATAATCCTCATGATTTCCATCGATAAAGAACACAGGATACGGCAAATCTCTCATATAGTCAGGCAGATGCATTGCTTCGCCCTCTTTTGTATCGTTCCTATTATCTGTAAAATCACCGCAGATAAAAAGTGCATGGATATCCGGCATATTTCTCAATCCCGATTGAATACTTTTTTGTCTTTCCTTATCGGATGGAAAATGCACATCACTTATTACTGCTATCATGTTGTCACTCCTTTTACTGTTTCCATTTGTAAAGCTGCATCCTGTACAAAAAAATCGTTAAGGGACTGTTGTCCTGCTTATTGCTTTTCGCAATTGAAGCAGGGGACTTACCTGATTCGTTTAAAAAAAGCGAGAGCCGTGTAAGCTCCCGCTTTCTTTTATAAACTCATACTATTTTTTGCTTTGCTGTTTCTTATTCAGCCGCAGACTGCTCATCATACATAGCTGCTCTCTGCTCGATGATGTCATCCAGACCTGCGTTCTTCATATCGCTCATCAACTGCTCCTGTAAGGAATCGAACTCCTCTGGCTTGCAGCTGGTCAGTCTGTAAACATACTCGATCAGGTCAGTACGGATCTGAGTACCATACTCATTCTCTGCCTCTGGGTTGGTGGAGAATACCGGATAACGATACTTGCCGATTGCGACAGTCTCATAGAAGTTCTCATACCACTCCTGGGAGTCGATTGGATCCTTACCCATAGCATTCTCAACAATACCAGCCTCATCATCCATGAATGCGAAGTGCTTGTTTACGATGTTATAGTCATCAAGAGTAGTCTTGTAGCCCATGGAACTTAACTCATCACCTGTAAATGCAACCGGAACACCATTCTCACTAACTTCATGCTCTGGTGTATAAGCTACGTTCTCAGCATTTGTCGGATCTGCTAACCAATTCAGGTATGTCATACAAGCATCAACCTTGTCCTCGCTTGCTGCCGGAATCATGATCCACATACCATACATCTGCTCGTATACGTTACGAACTTCTCCATCCTCCTGAGTGAAGCACTCAACCGGAACGAATGTGGACTTACCAAGGTCATTGTTCAGGATGTGGATGTTATCCCACTGAGTTGTATTATCATCTAAGAAGAATGCAACCTTACCTGCTGCGATATTTGCCTTATATACAGACTCATCTGTATCAGTAGCAAAATCCTGAGAAATAATACCATCGTTGTACAGAGTATTCAGTTCCTTGATACCGTCTAATGCGCCATCATGAACAACTGCATAGTTCTCGCTGTAGGTATAAGCATCCTTATCATCCTCGAATGTTACGTAGGAACCAACGAAGTTTAAGTATCCCTTCTCTGTATCCTGACGTCCGCTCATGCCCCACGGAATCATATCCGGATATGCTTCATGAATCTTATACAGATCCTCGATCAGCTCTTCCTTTGTGGTCGGAACCTCAAGACCTAACTCATCCAGAATGTCCTTACGGATGTAAGCGGTGTGACGCGGATTCTCAGTTCCTCTCTTGGAAAGAAGTGCATACTGAGAGCCCTCATACAGACCCATGTTCTGAACCTCACCACAGTACTCCTGAATGTTGGTTCCGAGGGTCTCATAAGCCTCTGTCAGATCAGCCAGACCGCCAAGGCTTGCATAGTTTAAGAAGATGCTCTGATCATAAGTAAACAGAATATCCGGTGCATTTCCGCCAGTCATCATGGTATTTAATACATCGTTGCTGGTAGATCTTGGAACAGCTACGAACTCAACCTGAATACCCAGATCCTTAACCTGCTCGTTGATCCACTCGCTCATCTTGTTTTCCTCGATGGTCATACCCTGCGGAGCATCACCACGATCCCACAGCATAACACGGATAGTTGTGGTCTCATCTGCCATTGCCGGCATAATACCGAAACTGGTTACTGCCATTGCTGCGGTCATAATTGCTGCAGCTGATTTTCTCATCTTTCTCATTGAAAAACTCCTCCTTAAGATTTTTTCTATGATGCACTGTCTGTCCGGCAAAACCGGACAGAACAGACATACTCAAAATATACTACCGATCAGCCCTTTACTGCACCCAGCATGATGCCCTGAGTGAAGAACTTCTGAATGAACGGATATACAACAAGCATTGGTGTCATGGACAATGTAATACTTGCTGCCTTGATATTCTCTGCGACAAGCTCTGTCTTACCACTCTCCTCTGTGCTGACATTTACAGCCTCGATCATCTGCTTTAATGCCATCTGAACAGTATGAAGGCTGGTCTTCTGTACATAGTACAGCTGATCGTCGATACCATTCCAACGACCTACTGCGTAGAACAGGCAAAGCGTTGCGATTGTCGGCACGCAAAGCGGAATTGCGATACGATACATGATCTTGAACTCACCGCATCCATCGATACGAGCTGCCTCATACAAAGAATCATCGATACTGGCAAATGCGGTACGCATGATGATCATGTTGTAGACACTAAGTGCGCCCGGGATAATCAATGCCCAGATGGTATCAATCATGTCGAAGGACTTGATATTTAAGTAGTTCGGAATGGTACCAAGGTTTAAATACATAGTAATAACACAGAACAGGTTGACAATCTTTGTACCCTTTAATCCCTTTCTGGAAAGCGGGTATGCAAGAAGAATCGTCATAACCATATCGACTGCTGTTACAACCACCATCAATACGATGGAGTAACCGAAGGAACTTATGAATGTACCGCTCTTTAATGCTCTGGCATATGCATCCACATTCAGTCCGATCGGGATGATGAATACTTCTCCTTTGTTGATTGCATCACGGCTCGAAAATGACATTGAGATGACACGAAGTACCGGGACGATGGCAATCACACTGATCACGATAAAAAAGATAACCCAGAATATCTGGAAACGGCGATCTTCTTTTGTTTTTAATCCGCCCATTACATGACACCTCCCTGTCCCATTTTCTTAGCGATCTTATCAAAAACAAGTACCATGGCGATACCGATTACAGACTGGAACAGACCAACTGCTGTTGCATAGTCGAAACGGCTCTTTCCAATACCAATTTCGTATACGTATACACTAAGTACATTGGATGCATCCTTAACAAGCATGTTGCTCATCATGTAAGGACGGTCGAATGCGATATTGATAACCTTACCAAGCTGCATGATCAGCAGTGTGGAGATGGTCGGCATAATCTGAGGAATGGTTACGTACCAGATACGCTGAAGTCTGGTTGCACCATCGAGGTAAGCGGCCTCGCTCTGTGACGGGTCAGTTCCCATAAGGGCTGCCAGATAAATAATAAGTGAATAACCAGCTGACTGCCAGATACCCATTACCCAGTAAATAACACGCCACCAGATGGTATTTGTTAAGAATGGTACGGTAGGTACACCGAATACACCAAGGATTCCATTTAACAGACCGTTTGCTGAAAACAGCTGAGTACTGATACCTGCGATAATAACCCATGAAAGGAAGTTCGGCAGATACAGGATGATCTGTGTCATCTTTCTGACACCGGTACTTCTCAACTCATTTAAGAAAAGTGCAAGGAAGATCGGGAATGGGAATCCGATAATCAAATCACCGATATTTAAGATCAGCGTATTCTTTACTGAGAACCAGAACTCACTCGATCCGAATGCCTCCTTGAAATATTTGAATCCTACCCACGGTGACTCCCAGATTCCTTTGAAAATGTTGTACTTCTTGAATGCAACAACGATGTACAGCATCGGCTTATACTTAAAACAGATCAGCCAGATAACCGGGATTACCATCATCGCATACAGCTGCCAGGTATTTCTAAGATATGTCTTCCAATTGACCTTCTTCTTCGCTGCACCCGGCGTGTTTTTGTTTGCCATGTCCGCGGCCCTCCTTTTATTTTTTCTTCAGATTTTCTTTCGAATTTCTTTTGAATTTGTTAAGCTGATTATAACAAAGAACTTGCTCAAAACGCTATGCGTTTTTGGTCTCTTTCGCATGGAAACCTTGCATTTTTTGCTTTTTTGTTTGTACGATTTTTACATTTTCCCACAAAAATCGTTTGTACAGTTGTACCTTTTGTGATTGTTTTAACCCACAGTCGGTATTTTTCACAGAACCTGACGAACTTTCTGCTTATATTAAACCAGCAAAAATGTTTTGATCTCAAACGGTTTGATTTCAAAATCTGCTTTTTGTCCATCAAAATCTGTCATTTTTTCCTGCTTTTCCATCAGATCACATTCCCATATGTGCTGCGGCTTTAAACCGGACAAATCCCATGTCACATTGGTACGGATACCGCTTGACTCATACATGCGCACGATAAGGCCTGTTTCATCTTCCGATCGCTTCACAGAAGTCACAATGACATTTGGTGCTGATACTTCACACATGGAGTAGGATTCGGTGGAAGATACTTCTAATGTTGTAGATCTTGCTTCTGATGTTCTTGCAGATGTAAGTATGGCAGATGGTTTTAAAGCAGAAAGAATCGGCTTTTCATTTAACAGACCTGCTTCCTGTACAACCTTTGCACTTCTCCAGTCGCCCATATGCGGCATAATCGCATAGGTCACCTCATGCATACCCTTATCTGCATCCGGGAATGGGAAGATGCCGGAAGTTAAAAGCGTTAAGCCAAGCGAACTGTCCTCGATGGAATAACCATAGCGGCCATCGTTTAACAGTGCCACACCGTAACCCGGCTCCGACAGATCGACAAAGCGATGTGCGCATACCTCGAACTGCGCACGCTGCCAGCTGGTATTCTTGTGCGTTGGACGTTCGATCACGCCATATGGAATCTCGCACGCTGCAGTTCTTGTCATCACATCAAAATGAAACTCTGCCTTTACAAGCTGCTGCTCTTCTCTCCAATCCATCTTTGTCTTAAAGTCAATGCGTCTTGTATGTGCAAAAAATACGATATCCTGCTCGATCGTAGAAGACTGGTAGGAAAGTACCGTATGAAGTACGGCACAAACATCACCGGATTCGGTCAGATGACACGGCTGCACGGCTGTCATCTTCCAGTGCTTTCTTGCATAATAGGATTCCACATTCCATGCATCATACTCCTTCGGAATGTCCTCATAAACGACAAGTTCATTTCCAACGGTTCCTTTTTCGAGCACTTCGCGCTTTGCTTCCTTATCATAAAGAGAAGTGATCTGACCAAGCTCATCCCATGAAACAACATACCAAGGTGTCTCAAGCGTCTTTGCACCGCGAAGGACAAATTTCGTCAAGAACTGAGATTTTGTCTGTTCGGATGTTGTTGCCTCTGTGTTCGTATTTTGTGCATTGTCCGCGGTCTGCCCATTTTTTGTAACCTGTGCATCATTTGTGATTTGCTCAGATGTATTTTTCTTTGTCAGACGAAGGCTTCCCTTTGCCGGAAGTGCTGCTGTCAGAAGAAGCGTGCCATCCTTCATGCGCTGTGTGCTGTGTACATTTGTAAAGCAACTATCGTTTTTATCAGAATTTCCATCCGATACTATTGCATCAATGCCACAGTCTTTCTGCGCCTGTGCATCCAGTGCAATGACCTGTTCTGCGGCAAAGCCAAGCGGATTCCATGCGGTGATGCCATTGTTTGCTGCTGAGGTTTCAGATGCATCGGATGTGTCAGATTCTTCCGGTACTTCTGTTAATTTTGACAATTCTGTCAATGCCTGTCTGATGATTTCCTCATCCATCGCCTTGATCTTTGCATAGTCGATATCCGACTGCTCATAGACCTCACCGATTGCAGAACCCGGCAGAATATCATGGAACTGATTTAATAACAGAAGCTTCCATGCCTTATCCAGCGTTTCTTTTGGATATGTATACGTATTTGCAGTTACACTTTCGTTTGTATTTGCATTTGTATTTTCATTGGAATTCTTATTTTTCTTGCTCATCCACCAGGAAAGTGCTGCCAACCACTCAGCCTGCTGATTCTTGTTTTCGCAAGCGCGGTTGTTCTTCTTATTCTCGGCAATGGAACTGAATGTGCCACGATGATATTCCAGATAGAGATCGCCATACCAGGTATTTAGCTTCTTGTTCTGCAAGTTTTTATCCAATACCTGAAGATATTCCTTTAATCCGGACAGTTTTACCTTTGGAACACCCAAAATGCCGTAGGCGAGACGTCTGCTTTCCTCAAGCATTCCCTCTGTTGGGCCGCCGCCGCCATCTCCGTAGCCATAGATTGTCAGAACGGCATCATTTAACTCTTTGTTTCGATAATTCTGCCAGGTTCCCATTGTCTGGCTGGCATTCTGTCTGCCGTTATAAGTTACCTCGCGCACCGGCTTCTCGAATCGTTCCGGATAGGTTTCGTAATTTTTTGTCGTGATATAAAGACCCGTCACGCGGCTTCCGTCGATACCTTCCCAAAGAAATGTATCATCCGGCTGCTGATCGGCATCATTCCAGCCCATCTTTGTTGTCAGAAAATAGCGAATGCCGCTTCGCTTCATGATCTGCGGCAGCGCACCTAAGAAACCAAATGCATCCGGCAGCCATAATATTTCCTGATTGTCAATGCCAAGCTCTTCTTTGAAGAATTTCTTTCCATATAAAATCTGACGGATTAAGGATTCTCCGCTAGTCAGGTTACTATCCGACTCAAGCCACATCGCGCCGTCTGCCTCCCAGCGTCCTTCCTTCACGCGTTCCTTTACCTGTTCAAAAATCTCCGGTGCTTCTTCCTTTACATACTCGTACAGCTGCGGCTGGCTTAAAAAGAAACGATACTCCGGGTAACGCTTCATCAGATACAATACAGTAGAAAAGCTGCGGACTGCCTTCTCTCTTGTCTGGCGAAGCGGCCACTTCCATGCGACATCAATGTGGGTATGACCGAGTGCATAGACGGTCGGCCCGTCCATCTCCCACTTCTTTTCATACAGATTTTCCTTCAGCCATGCGCTGGCTGCTGTCAGAGATGCGCGATACTCGTCGCTTCCCTTTACACGAAGGTCTAACAAATCACCTGCCTGATTTAACAGCTCCAGCAATTTTCTTCTCTTTTCTTCCTCCGGACGCATCTGCTTTGCGGCTTCAAGAGGAAACTTCATATCGTAGTAAAGTGCCTCTGCCTCTGACTCCTTTTCAAATACCTTTATATATAAGAAGTTACTCTTTCCAGAACTATTTACATATGCATATAGACGGATGTCATAGACTTCACCCGGCTTTGCACTGTCACTCAAAATCACTTCATGGTGATTCAAATCCATCGCGCAGGTCAGCACACCATTTACATAGACCATGATCTGCGGATTATCCGTATTCCAAATATCATCGGCACCGGTATCCAGTGAAAAGCCGACCATGCGGCCTGCCATCGCCTCGGTCAATGTCACAGAAAAAGCAAAAATTGCATGATAATCCGGACCTCCCCACGTATCGGAGCAGTCAAATACAGGCCAGTCCTTGCAATCCTCAAACACACGGCTTCTCTTTGCGTAACCTCTTGTATGTGATGCATCCAGATTCGGTGCTACGCCATATTTTTTATTTTCGTCCTCATCGCTGTCTGTCGCCGCAGAAATGTTGTTGCCGTTATCACTGTCATTACTATGGTTCCTATTGACAGCATTTTTATTGCTATTATCGATAACATTCTTATTAACAGCATTCTTATCCGTATCATCTGCCATCAGATCTAAGAATCGCACCTGTGAAATCACTTCTAATGTGCTGCGTCGCTCACTGTTTAAGCGGTTTACGTATGCTTCCACACGATTTAAATAATCAAGCGGTCTCATTTTTTCCTCCCAGCAAAACTCAAGGTGAATTTCGCCCCTGAATTTCTTTTTTATTCGTAACGATTCAAAACCAGAAACAATTGCTTTGTGCAAATACTGTTCGGAATCGTTACATGATGCATGTTTAAGCAAGCAGAATCGGATTGGCTATCGCAATAGCATTCTCGCCGCCATCTGCGACAAATACCGCCCATGCGGCATCGCCAAAATTAAATACATCTGTCGTTACATCACAAGTAAATCCGCCTTCCGCTGCATTCACTTTTGTGCATATCTCAACCTTCTTGTCTGCGCCTGTATACATCCAAAGATGATTGATCGGCTTCTTTGAGAATACATGAATAGACAATGTGCCTGTCTTGTCTGTGAGCGATGTCTTCTCACCGTAGGAAGCACCATTTATGCTTGCTGTCATAAGCGGTCCGTTGCTGATGAAGCTGTGACCATCGCGGATTGCCTGAAGGATTTCCTCTGGCTGATTCTTTCCATTTGTATATACATAATTGTGAATATTAGACGGTGTGTTGGACTGCTCTACCCATGCCAGCAAACGCGGCCATATCTTCTTGTACAGCTGTGTCAGATAGGCTACCTTATCGGTCATCTGCACCGGATAAATCTCAGGATGATTTATGACGGTATCCATCAGCCAGTCCAACCATTCAGTCATGCCAAAGTAATCATCGCCATAAATGTTATGCGTATCGCTTCCTGTCGTTGCTGTCAGACGCTTACCTTCCTCTAAGAGAGACAGCCACTTCTTAAATGCCTTTGCATTGATCGTGCCGGATGCAAACGGAGTCGCACCATTCCAGATTTCGATTGATTCAAAGATCTCAACCATATCCCAGAACTCGCTGTTGTAGCGGGTGGAAAAGCTTACATCAAACGGATGATTGACCTGCGGCAGACCGCCCTTCTCGCGAATCTCGGTGCAAATGCGGATAAATTCGTTGCGAAGCTTCTCGGTTGTGCGCTCTTTTCCATTTGGAATCTCATAAATCACATCATCATCCACGCCCAGCTGAAGCACATGACCATTGGAGGTAGAAATCTCCTTGGAAATAATCGGAACAAAGTTGTGATTTTGCTGTCTCCACTCGTCATGATTCAAAACATTGTGGTGATCACTGAGTGCGCCAAACTGCATGCCAAGCGACTTCATGGAACGGCAGATCTGCTCTGGTGTCTCGATAACCGGGTCGGTTCCACCATATGCCGGGCTGCTGTATACGCTGTGATGATGAAGATCGCCTGCCATCCAGCCCTTATCTGTCAGATGCGCAATGCGGGTAAGCTTTGCTGCTGCCATTGTTGTATTATCCTTTGTAATCTCAAACGGTACAAGCACAGTGCTGTACTCCGGTCCGCATGTCACCTCTGCCTCGTAGCTTCCGCATGGCAGCTTCGCCGATAAAGTGCCATCTTCTTCTGTCACAAAACGGCGAAGGGAAAAACGGGTGCGAATCTTATGTTCCTTGTTGTCCCAGATCTTTGCCTGTGCCACGAGCGGGCTGTCGTTTTCTGTTACCGTAAGTGCAAGTGTTCCAAACTCGGTACCCGGTGCCTGCAAGTTGTAGTAATAACCTGCCTGCGCGGCGCAGCGCTGTAAAAACTGTATCGTATTCAAGAGTTCCTCCGGATCTAGCTTTTCCAAAAGCATCTGTGATTCGGATGCCATATCTGCCCCTTTTTCTTTTGCTTCTTTCTCTTCTGCTTCCTGTGTGATTTCCATTTCCTTCCAAAGCTCAATCAGCTTATGAATTTTCATTGTTTTTCTGCCTTCTCTCTTCTGCCTTTTTTCTTACTCAATGATGTTGGGGGCAAAAGGCATTTTGACCTTTTGACCCTGATATCTTACTCAATTACTTTACTCAATCACGATTGCTTCTAACTCTGGTCTTGCAGCCTCGCCCTTGAAGCCCTCGATGACCAGATCCTTGCAATCCTGTGCGTGAATGGCCTCGCCAAAGCATTCGCGTTCCTCACCCTCGAAGGTAACACGGCTGTTTCGGATGGTAACGCCGTCTGCTCTTCTCATATAGAAGCCGGCACTCGGAATCTCCTCAATCTTCTGACTAAAACCCGGTCTCAAATCGTAGAGTCCCTTCGGCCACTTGCTCTTGGAGTGAATCTTTACCTTTACATCCTCGAACAGTACGTCCTCGATGTGATTTCCATCACTTCCGGACAGGAATACACCGTTCTCGGAATCACAGGTAATGTTGCGGAAAGTAATGCCGGAAATATGACCGGACTGCTTCTCTGGTACACGGTTGTGCGTTGTGATGCTGATCGGCTCACCGCAGCCCCACCAGCAATCGGCAAAGCGGCGTGTCTCAATGATAATATTGGAGAACATCGCATTCTTTACGTGGCCGCCATCGCGAATCTGGATGGAAATACCGCGGTTGCTTCCGCTGATGATACAGTTGTTTACAGTCAGATTCTCGAAATCTCCGGTACCCTCGGTTCCAATCTTTAATGCTGCGGAAGTAGAAATCAGTGTACAATCGCTGATTAAGACATTCTTTGTCGGGCCATACTCCATATTTCCTGCGGAGCTCTTTAAGCAGATACAGTCATCGCCGCACTCGATATGGCAACCAATGATACGGACATTTGTACTGTGATCTGGGTCAATACCATCAGAATTTGCGACATTCAGATCATTTAAAATGCGAATACGATCAATTAATACATCGTCGCAGCCTGCAGTATGCAGTGTCCAGAAGGAGACGTTACGAATGATAATATTGGTAAAGTTAATGTGGTTACAATGCTCCACATAGATAACGGTCGGACGCGGATAAAAATCGCCGGTCACATAGTATGGACTAACCTGCTTTACAAATGCAAATGCGTTTCCGTCAATCACACCATCTCCGGTAATTGCCATATGATCGGCATCCTTTGCGTAGATAAATGCATAGGATGGCTTTAAGGTGACAGGTGTTCCCTCGATCTTTACACCGTTATCCTTCTGGCCTTCATTCGGATGGAAGTAAGTGGTCAGATCGCTGTGCGCCTTTAACACACTTCCTCTCTCCAGATGGAGATCGACGTATGGCTTTAAAATAATAGAGCTGGAATAATAGGTCTTTCCACTTCTTAAAACGACCTGTCCGCCTCCTGCTGCGCTGCACTCGTCAATTGCTGCCTGAATAGCTGCGGCATCGTTTGTCACACCATCGGCCTTTGCACCATAGTTTAATACATCGTAAATCATAAGTTGCCTCCCTAAATATTTTGAAAAACTTAAAGGAGCAAGGGCATTAACACCCCTGCCCCCAAAAAAGAGTTTGCTAATGTACTTGATTTATCTGTTTTTGCCTTTTATTTGATGTCGCTATTTTTTAACCGAATCAAATAAATCCTCTGCTTTAATGTGAAATGCAATACGCAGCTATTCAGAGTAAAGCCACGCAGCAAGCAGATGGAAAATACCTGCTTTACTCTGCAGACAGTCTGGTAAACTCATTTGTCTGCAAGTTGTAGCTGTACGTCTTCACTGTGGCATTCTCATTATCTGCTTCTTTTGCCGTAAGAATAATATAATCCTCCATCGCATGTTCCACAGAAACGAGTTCAAGTGAATCATCCGGCGTAAAAACAGTCTCCAGCTCACTTCCGTTTGGACGAACTCTCGCCAGATTTCCATCATACAGACCATAGACCCAGTTTCCATTTCCGCAAAGACCAGACAAAGCTGCTACACCGTCGAAGTCAAGAAGAACAATTGCACCGGAATCCAGATTACAGCTGTACATCAGCTCTGTTTTCGTATCATAGTAAATCAAGTACGATCCCATCACCTGTGCCCATGCTACATTTCTATCATCATCAATGCCAAGCTCTAAGCTCTGAGTATATGTATGCTGATAATCGCTTCTTGTGACATTGCCATCCGTACTCAGATAGTATACCATATTTTCTCCAAATGTAAGAAAACGTGCCACATCCGAATAAGCAATGCCATCTGGATTTCCAGTCATCGAATATTCACGATTTCCAGAAAAAATACTGGCATTCATGATATAGGCTTCCTCACCGACATTCTGCGCACTCAGCTGCAAGTCTGTCCCATCAAGCTGCGTACTATATGCATTCAGCACATTATCCTGATAAGCAAGCATATAAACGCGATATCCGATAATATTAAATCCCGGTGTATTCACAGCTACCTGTGAAATCCCGGTCAGATCCGTCTGATTCGTATATAGTGTACCAAATGCCTCATCGAAACTAGTATACTTCGCATAGATGCAGCCTGAAGAAACCGCTGGAAGTAATGCATAGCTTTCATTTGAGAAAGATGGATACTTTGCCTTTGCCGCTTCATGGTATGGATTGACTTCTTCAGAAGCCTCGGTTTCCGGCTCAATTTCTGATTCAACCTCTTTTGTCTCAGTTTCCGATTCCAATTCTTTCATTTGGGTTTCTGATTCGGATCTTTCTGCTTCGGTTTGTGTTTCTGATTCCAATTTTTCTGTTTCAATTTTTGCTGATTCCATTTTTGCTGTTTCAGTTTCTTCTTCGGATTCTGGTTCGACAGCTTTTGACTCTGCTTCGACTTCTGATTCTACAGTTTGTTTTTCTGTTTCAGCTTCCAATTTAGCTGTCTCAAATTCACTCTCCGAAGCTGATTCGGATTCAATTTCAGAGAATGATTTGCTCTCTGCGTTTTTCTCTGTCTCCTGCTCAGATATACTCTCTGTTTCAGACTTCACCCCTGTAACAGTCTCTGTTTGTGTTTCAGCCTCAAACTGTACAGCTGGCCCGTCCTGTGTTTCTGCTTTGCCTGACAAATTTTCCGCACTATCAGATACAGCAGCTGTATCAGCTGCTGTAGCATTCGATGTTTGATTGAGCAATTCGCCGTCTGTGCCTGCCTCACTATCAGCAGCATTTTCGACATTTTCATTGTTATTTTGTGTACCACTGCTTTCTTCAATCGAAGAGGATGTTACCACTGCATCAGACTCAGAATATGATTCCTCATCCGATGGCAGTTCGCTTGACACTTCTTTCTCCGGCAGCTTCGTACCTTCTGTCTTGTTTGGCTGATTTCCAGCAGAAAACTGCTCATTCAGCGTATTTACAAATTCGCCAAGATGACCTGTTGCTGCAAGAATTGCCGCTGCAAGCGCAACGGAAGAGACAAGAACCACAAGCACAATCGGTACAATATGACGCTTTTTCTTTTTTACCAGTTCATAAGTTTCTTCGTCTACATCAACATAACAGCTGACATCTTCCTGTTTCAAATCATCAATAATGGCTTTTTCATATTCGTAAACAGAGTCATCCACAAGCGTTGCTCTCGGCATACGCTTTGTGTTCTCTTCCGATGGATGTTCTTCCAGACTCTCAGACGAGTCTTCGTACGATGGCTCGTTATCCGAATGTGTATCATCTGAGTAACGATCGTCTGAATAACCATTATCCGAATATTCATCTTCTGAATATTCATCGCTAAGAGATTTCTCCTCAGGTATCAACTCTTCATCCGAATTATCCGGTTCAACTAAATCATCAGAATTACTCGATTCTGAAGTTATGTCGGATTCTTCGGTTGTTTGCTCCGGTGTTTTTGATTCCAACGTTCCTGTCTCTGCAGCCTCTGCTTCTGTTGCTTCCACTGCTTCGTCAGTCTCATCTGCCTCATTTTCGTCTATACCACTCTCAGCATCTTCATAATTCTCTGAATCCGTCTCAGCCTCATATGAATCTTCTTCTGAGTTTTCATCAGAATCTTCTTCCGAGATTTCTCCTTCTGAGATTTCCTTCTCTGAGATTTCTTCCTCTGATAGTTTCGGTTCCTCTTCCTGACGGATCACCGGCTCTGAAGTATTGGTCAACTTCGCACCTGTCTTTAAAAGAGAAGCGACAAAGTTATCTGCAGTAGTTTCCCACTCCTCATCATCTTCGTCTTCTTCCTCCTCTGCCCATCCTTCATCGGCAGTCTCAGGCTCTGCTTCGTCTTCCTGAGCAGAACAATCTTCAGCATCCGAATTTTCAGATCTTTCCTTTGTTCCCGGCTCTTCTGGTTCCTTCGATGCCTCAATTATCTCTGGCTCTTCTGGTTCCTTCGATACCTCAATTGTCTCTGGCTCTTCTGGTTCCTTCGATTCCTCAATTGCCTCTGGCTCTTCTGGTTCTTCCGCTTCCTTTGCAAACTCAACTATCTCGGCTGTTTCAGCTGACTCAGCCCGGTCAAAGTCATCCAAATCAGTCTCATCAACTGCTTTGGTCGTTTCATTCAAAATTTCATTGGATGAGATTCCGTCCGAATCCTCCTCAATCTCACCCGCTCCACTCAAACTTTCATTTGAGTCTTCATCAATTGCTGAATCTGGCTGTTCTCCCTGTGTAAGATCAGGTTCATCAAATACTTTTGTTTCCTCTGATTCATTTTTATTCTGCTGCTTTTCCATATTCTGAACACTCTGCGCCATTTCTTTTTGCAGAACGTCCATCTCTTTTTCCAGCCGTTTAACCTCAGCAATCTCCTTTTGAATGGAATTCTCTGTCTTATCAGAATTGTCCTCAATCGAAGGCTCTTCAAACTGCTCGGATATCTCAACTGTCTCAGCCTCCTGCAGTTCGCTTTTTACTTCAGCTGTTGCTTCCTGTACTTTGGCGAATTCTTCCTTTGGAACCTTCTGAATACGGCTCTGTGTCTCCTTCGCCTGCTGCAGCAGACGTGCAAATGCAAAATCCGCCTGCATCTGAGGGGAGGGCTCTTTCTCTGCCTGTGTTGCTTCCTGTTCTGTTGAAACAGGCTCTGTTTCCTCAACCGGCTGCTCTTTAGATGCTTCATCCGTACTTTCGACTGCTTCTGCTGTCTCTGCCGTTTTGGCTGACTCAACCATTTCAGGTGTTTTTGCAGCCTCGGTTGTCTCAACCGTCTCAACTTCTTCAGATGTTTCCGTCATTGCATCTTCAGATGCTGATTCTCCATCTGCCACTGCTGATTCTGCTTTCTCTATGGAGGTGTCCTTTTCTTCCTCCTTGAGATTTAAAAGTGCCTTTACTTCTTCCTGCTTCTGAAGCTCCTCTGCCTCTTTTTGCTTTTGAAGTTCCTCGGCTTCCTGTGCCTTACGGATTTCTTCCTTTTCTCTTCTGACAGCATCGAATCGTTCCTGGCTCTTTACAAAATGCTTCTTTGCAGCCAGACGATAAAAATGCTCTGCGTCATCGAGAGATTTTTCAGTTACTGTTCCTTCTTCATAAAACTTTCCAAGATAATAGCAAGCCTCACCGTTTAGCTTTTTCTCCTCATTCTTTGCTTTGGAAAGCCATTCAAATGCCTGAGTTTCATCAACCTCAGCCACCTCGCCATTTGCAAAGCTGATGCCGAGCACAATGGCCACGGTCGGATCTTCACTGTCTGCACACTCAGATGCCCATCTGCATGCCTTTTTCAGATCATACTTTGCTGCATCCTGATCAAAATAATAATGCACCAGATATTCCCGCGCACGGACATTGCCATCCTCTGCCGCCTCTGTCATCAGACGCTCCGCAATGGAAATATCTTTTACCGCCAGCGGATTCCTAAAATAGATCAGCGCAAGTTCAACCTTTGACTCGGAATAGCCCTGTCTGGCTGCTTTAAAAAACCATTCAGCCGCTTTTCCATAATTCTTGCTGACTCCGCCATAACCGTTTTTATAAATCAGTCCCAGATTGTGCTGCATCTGTGGATCCCCATGGGATGCTGCACTGCTGTACCATTTAAGTGCTATGATATCATTTGCCTCTACACCGATGCCAAACAGGAAACAATAACCTAAATTATACTGAGCATCTGCATAGTCCTGCTGCGCTGCTGCCTGATACCAGTAAACTGCAGCAGCTTCATCCTTTTCGACTCCACGCCCCTCAGCATAACAATTTGCCAATCCATACTGAGCCTGCGGATTTCCAACCTGGGCAGCTTCATAAAACCGCCTTGCCGCTTCCTGAAACCAATACTGTGCCGCTGAAAGATCCTGTTCAACACCAGTTCCTTCCTCGTAACAAATACCCAACTGGTACTGAGCTTCTGCATTCCCCGCATTTGCTGCCGAATAAAAGCACTGAGCAGCCGCGCCGTAATCCACAGCCGTATCGGTTCCATTTTTATAGCAGATACCAAGTTTCGTGAGTGCCTCGGTATTTCCCTGCTGTGCCAGGCGGTACAATTCTTCAACTGTATGTGTATTCATGCTTGTACCCCTTTGAAATCTTATCGTCATTTTCAATTATTACACTTCACACTGCGCATAAACTGTAACACAAAATTCCGATTAGAAGTAATTTTACCACACTTACTGTTTATTCGCAAGCATTATACCATAGTTTTTATTCTTACCATTTCTTTACAATTTATTGGTTACACGATTTTGCAAATGGGTGTCCCGTGAACAGTAACAGTTATTGAGTCAATTTTTGGAATTTTTTCAAAAAAAGCATTGACAACTCTGTTTTTATATGCTAGTATGTAGAAGTCGGTTGAAAGACCGATGCATACAAAGGGGTATAGTTCAATGGTAGAGCAACGGTCTCCAAAACCGTAAATACGGGTTCGAATCCTGTTACCCCTGCTGAGGAGACATCCGTTAGGATGTCTTTTTTGTTATGTAAAAATGGACAAGGGGGTGCCGACAAAGTCAACGTCGAAGCACCCCTTATAAAATTCCTTGGTGTCATGCCTGCATCTTCTCAATCAGCCCTGCGGCCTCCTTTACGGTTGCCACCGGAATGCACTTCATTCCTTTTGGAACCGTAATATCCTTTGCACTGATCTTTGGCAAGATACAGCAGGTAAACCCAAGCCGTGCAGCCTCATTGATACGCTGCTGCACCATGCTGACACCTCGAATCTCTCCTGCCAGTCCGACTTCTCCGAAAATAACCGTATGCGCATCAATCACACGATCACGATAGCTTCCTGCAATAGCCATCACCACCGCCAGATCAAGTGCCGGCTCACTGATTCGGATACCGCCTGTAACATTGACATATGCATCACATGATGACAATGCCATTCCCATTCGCTTCTCCAAAACCGCAATCAATAAATTCACGCGATTTCCATCCATTCCGGCACTGGTGCGTCTCGGCAGTCCAAAGCTTGTCCGGCAGACAAGCGCCTGTACCTCGAGCATGATGGGGCGTGTTCCTTCCATCAGGCAAGCCGTAACGGTACCACTGCTGTCGAGGCTTCGCCCTTCGAGTAGGTAAGCTGACGGATTGGCAACCTCCTTTAAACCAGACTGCACCATCTCAAATACACCCATCTCATTTGTCGCGCCGAAACGATTCTTCACCGCACGCAAAATTCGATACATCGCACTGCGATCGCCCTCAAAATAAAGCACCGTATCTACCATATGTTCAAGCACTCTCGGACCGGCAACAACGCCTTCCTTTGTCACATGGCCAACTAGGAAAATCGTGATGCCTCTGCCCTTTGCAATCTGCATCAGCGTGTTGGTGCATTCGCGCACCTGACTGACGCTGCCCGGTGCCGAAGTGACATCCTCGCGGTACATCGTCTGAATAGAGTCAATGACAACGATCTGCGGCAGCTCCTTTGTGATTACATTGTCGATTCGCTCCAGATTCGTCTCCGAAAGAAGCAATAAATCTCCCGAAAAGCCGCCGAGACGGTCGGCGCGCATCTTGACCTGACGTGCCGATTCCTCACCGGACACATACAGCACTTTTTTACCGGACACCGCCAGATTTCGGCAGACCTGCAAAAGAAGTGTCGATTTTCCAATTCCCGGATCACCGCCGACAAGAATTAACGAGCCTGTGACTAATCCGCCGCCGAGTACGCGATCCAGCTCGCAAAGTCCGGTGCTGCTTCGATCCTCCTCATCGATATTGATTTCTTCTAATCGAAGCGGCTTTGATGCTTCAAGTCCCGTCTTCTTGATACCACCTGATTTTGCTGTGACGGTACCTCCTGCCGTTGGCTCCTCGACAAAGGTATTCCACTGACGGCACCCCGGACACTGACCCATCCACTTTGCAGATTCATATCCGCATTCTTTACAGAAAAAAGCAGTTTGTTTTGCTTTCATAATACTTCCAATTCCTCCTAAAAGAAAAGCTGCATGTAAATCTACCATGCAGCTTATGTACGAAAAGAATTTAAAAATCCACGTTGTACGTTTTATTTTTTGCGAATCAGAACCTTCTTTACACATCCAGGCTCAAGCTCAAGTGAGATTACGATCTTTCCGGAAAGATTTGTCTCATAATTTTCAATTACAGCATCATCCACACTTACCTCATACTCGGTATCATCCTCTACTGCTACGATAATCTGAGTATCCTGGAATCCGTTTACGATAAAGGAAATCTGATTCTCTGTCTCCTTATAATCGGTAACGACGGTTCCCGGTGTTGACTCATAGGCAAAAGTCTCGTTCTTCTCTAATCTGGTGATGTCATGGAAGGTCTTTACCTTATATACATCTCCTTCAAATACATAATCCGAAACCTTTCCCTTTGTCGGAAGATCATAATTTCCAAAGCTTAATGTATTATCTTCCTCAGTGCGGATTAATTCCTTAATTCCTGCCATTATTATTTCCTCCTGCTTTTACTGCTGCATTGCATTTCGTATTTTGCGGCCTGCCCCTCCGGTAAGCCGCCTATCGCTATTCCAGTATATCATATCAAATTTGATTTTCCAACTGAAAATTATACTTTATTCGTCTTTTTCACCGTTGTATTTCTTTTATGACGTACTGAAAATTTCAATCCATTCTCGCCCTTTTCCACGGTCACGCTGTCACCGCGCTCAATGCGGCCTTCCAGGATTTCCTCCGACATGGAATCCTCAAGATAAGTCTGAAGTGCACGTCTAAGCGGACGAGCACCGTACTTTTCATCAAAGCCCTTCTCGATCAGATAATCCTGTGCCTCGTCAGTGACTTTCAGTTTCAGCTCCATGTTCTCAAGCACTCTTGCCGTAACGGAGCGAAGCATGATATCGAGAATGGCCTTCATATCCTGCTTATACAGCGGATGGAATACAATGATCTCGTCGATACGGTTTAAAAACTCCGGCTTGAAGCTCTGCTTGACATCCTCCATGACCTTTGCCTTCATCTGCTGATAGTCTGCCTTGGCATCCGACGCAGCACCGAAACCGAGACGCTTCGGTGCCATGATGTTGGATGCACCACAGTTGGAAGTCATGATGATTACTGTATTCTTGAAGCTGACCTTGCGGCCGTGTGCGTCGGTAATCTGACCGTCATCAAGTACCTGAAGCAGAATGTTAAATACATCCGGATGTGCCTTCTCAATCTCATCAAACAAAAGTACACTGTAAGGATTGCGGCGGATGCGCTCGGACAGCTGACCGCCCTCCTCGTAACCGACATATCCAGGCGGCGAACCGATAAGCTTGCTGACACTGTGTTTTTCCATATACTCAGACATATCTACACGGATAATCGCATTCTCGGTACCAAACATCGCCTGTGCGAGTGCCTTGGAAAGTTCCGTTTTTCCGACACCGGTTGGTCCCAGGAATAAGAAAGAACCAATCGGCCGCTTCGGGTCCTTTAATCCGACACGTCCTCTGCGGATGGCCTTGGAGATTGCACTGACAGCCTCCTGCTGGCCAACAACGCGCTCATGAAGCACATTTTCCAGATTCATAAGACGCTTTGCCTCGCCCTCTTCGAGTGAGCGAACCGGAATCTTTGTCCATATCGACACGACATCTGCGATCTCGTGATCCGTCACCTGCGGGCGGGTACTTTCCTTTTCCTTCTCCCACTTTTCCATCAATCGGTTAATCTGTGCCTGCTTTTTCTCCTGCTTCTTCTTGATCTCGCCAGCCTTCTCAAACGCTTCTTCCTGAATTGCACTCTCCTTTTGCTGGTTCAATGCTTCGATATCCTTCTTGAGCTTTGAGACAGCTTCCGGTGCAGCAAATGCAGCCAGACGAACCTTTGATGCCGCCTCATCGACGAGATCAATCGCTTTGTCCGGCAGGAAACGGTCATTGATATAGCGCGCTGACAGTTTTACCGCTGCCTCCAATGCCGCATCGGTAATCTCGACCTTGTGATGCTCCTCATAAACATGACGCAGTCCCTTTAGGATTGCAACCGTCTCTTCCTCGGACGGCTCCTCCACCATAACCGGCTGAAAACGTCTTTCAAGTGCGGCATCCTTCTCGATATGCTTGCGGTACTCGTCAATCGTGGTTGCACCAACGATTTGCAGCTCGCCTCTTGCCAGACACGGCTTTAAAATGTTGGACGCATTCATCGCGCCGTCTGCGCCGCCTGCATCTACTAGTGTGTGAAGTTCATCAATAAACAGAAGCGTCTCTCCGTCATTTCTCACCTCATTGATGACATTCTTCATGCGTTCCTCGAACTCGCCGCGGTACTTCGAGCCTGCTACCATACCCGCCATATCGAGTGTCACTACGCGCTTTCCGGCGATCGTATCCGGCACATTGCCCTCGTAGATGCGGCTCGCAAGTCCCTCTGCAATAGCCGTCTTTCCGACACCAGGCTCACCGATCAGACACGGATTGTTCTTGGTACGTCTGCTCAGAATCTGGATGACACGGTTAATCTCCTGCTCACGGCCGATGACCGGATCGATCTTTCCCTCCTTGGCAAGTTCCGTCAGATCGGTACTGTACTGGTCAAGAAGCGGTGTCTTGCTGTGTCCGTTTCTTGCAGACTGTAAGGACTCAACATCCTCTCTCGCTGCTGCCACATCGCCATCTTTTGCGGATACCAGTTCAATATAAAGCTGACGGATGTTGACCTTCATTGTATTCAAAAGCTTTGTTCCGGCACAGTCGAAACTCTTGAGCATGGAAATTAAAATATGCTCGGTTCCGACCAGACTGGAGCGAAAGCGTTTCGCCTCTAAATAACTGTTCTGGATCACGCGGTACGCTTCCGGTGAAAAGCCGTCCGGCTCACGCACACCTACTGCGCCTGTCGGCGTGATGAGCGATGAGATCAGCTCCAGCAGACGTTCCTCACTAACGCCCTGTTCACGCAAAAGCTGGCTTGCCACGCTGTCCGAAACACGCACAAGACCAAGAAGAATGTGCTCAGTGCCGATGTAGTTTTGCTCTAACTGCGCAGCTGCCTTTTTGGCCTCACCGATCACCTCCTGTGCCCGGTTTGTAAATCGTTCAAACATAAGTGTTCTTCCTCCTAAAGATGATGAAATACAGATTTGGGTTCATAAGCCGATACCGCTTACCTGTAAGCATTGCATCAGCTTATGACTGCACAAGCTCCGGCAGACGACTGCGAAGATATTCTGCGCGCAATTGATTTAACTTTGATGCGTCTGTTGTCTTGCTCTGTGCCGTTAAGTTTGCTTCCTGCATTCCCATCATGATTTCATAAAAATTGCAATACTCCTTGAATCTAATGATCTGCTTTTCCTGTCCCCAGCGAAGCTGTGAGACAAGATGCATGCCCATCTTCAGCGTCATCAGCTTGGAATAACGAATCGTGCCATAGGCCTTATAACAAATGTCTTCAACCTCAAGCCGGTGCTGCTCGATTGAACTGTCGCGAAGCGTGCGCTCCTGTCCGGCAAGCTGTCCGCCTACCTTGTCAAGAAGCTCCAGAATCTCCTCCTCGCTTGTTCCAAGCGTTTTCTCATTATACAATACATACATATTTCCATTCAACTGCTTATCGCTGGAAAATGCCGGCTTTAATTTTAATCCGAAACGGCCGATCTCGTCAACCATATCCTCAAAACGGCTGACAGAATCAAGAAGTGCCAAATGAAGCACCAGATACGCTCTCATACCTGTTCCAATATTGGTCGGATATGTTGTCAGATATCCGACCTGATCATCAAATGCATACGGATACAGTTCGTTGACATAATCATCAATCTTATCCATTTCCTTCCAGGACTGGTGAAGCTGCGATCCGGCATGACTGACCTGCATCCGAAGATGATCCTCACAGTTGATTGTCAGGCTGACCGCCTCGTCAGCGGAACGGATTAATCCTGCCTGCCCCGGTTCCTTTGCCGCCTGACGACTGATCATGCGTCGCTCGCGAAGAGCATTTCGCTTGGTCTGAGTCATTGTAGACAAATCATAGGTATCGTAGCTTCTTCCATCGAGGCTGCCAATACCGCGAAGCTTCTCTTCAAGCTCGCCTGTCAATTTTTTTGCCTCTTCTTTTTCCAATTTCCACGGAAATTTGTAATCGCGCAAATTGCGAAGCAGACGGATTCTGCTCGCCACAATTACGTCATTTTCCGCATCCTTTTCCTCATACCACTTCATCGCCCGCCTGAATCCTTTCCTTTATCTTCTTGATCTCGTCACGGTAATAGGCTGCCTTTTCGTAATCTTCCTCCAAAACAGCCTCCTTTTGCTTTGCCTGACAGATCTCAAGCTGCTCATTTAAGTTCTGGCGCTTTTTCGCATCGGCTACCATGTCCGCATGAATCTTTTTATCGCCAGAAAAGCGCGGCTTTTTCCCTGTATGGGAATTGTTTCCCTGTATCTTTTTAATGCTGTTATTGATCAAAAGCCCAAATGTATTGTAACAGTCTGCGCAGCCAAAGCGACCATCCTGAACAAATTCTTTGTATGTCATCCCACAGGTCGGGCAGGACAGATTCGATGCATCCTCCTCCTCGCTGCGTCTGGAATCACTGATTCCAAGTATCCCTGACAGAAGCTTTGCAAACGGACTGCCAGCGTCCATTAACAGTCCTCCCAAATCAGACTGAGATGCGCATTCACTGCACAGATTGCGCTCCGTCACATTTCCATTTACAACTTCCCGGATGACAATGCTGGCTTCCCTCATCCTGCATTGCTCACAAAGCATAATTGATTCCTCCTCATCGTTTAACTAAAGCAACTCACTATTCAAAACGTTACTGTTTGCGGAATACGCGGTCGCAAAACCGCTTGTCCGCGCAACTGTAACCTCAAAACAACTTATTTGAATCGTTATGTCAAATGCTTATCGTAAATTTCATCCACTAACTCGTGGATTTCGTCTCTTGATATCTGCATACAGTTAGCCTTTGCCAACGTGACAGCCAGTTCTCTGCGGATAGCCTCGATCGCTTCGATCTTATCCACATCCACACTGACAACTGCCCCTCTTCTGCGGTCCAGCTTTACATAACCCGCCTGACGAAGCACCGTGTATGCCTTGTTTACGGTATGCATATTGATACCGATCTCATCTGCCATGCTTCGGATGGACGGCAGCTGATCCCCATCACAAATCTGCCTCTTGGCAATCCCCATAATAATCTGGTTTGTAATCTGCATGTAAATTGCTTCGTCGCTGTTAAAATCTATCTTTATTACCATTTAATCACCTGTCCTCGTCCTGGCCGTCTTCGTCCGATCCGGCTAACCAACGATCCAGCTCGGCCTCTTGTTCTTCATCATAATCGCCGTAATCGTCATCATCTTCCGTATAGCCTTCGTCATCATAATCAAACTCTTCAGGCTCCTGTTCGCGCATCTTTGGCCCGCGTGTCTTTTTTTTCTCCAGCAGTTCATCGACCTGCTTTAAGAGAATATCCTGCTGAGTCTGAGCCAACTCCCACTGCTTTTCCTGCTCTTTTCTGCGGGCAAGACGTTCCTTTCTCTCCTTCTTATAGCGTCGCTTTGCCGCAGCTCTGCGAGTGAAAACAGCAATCCAAAGAACCGCAGCCAAAGAACCGCAGCCTAATACGCTGTATGTCACGTACTGAAGATCTCCTGAAGTAACCGTCTGCGTAAAGTTCTGAAACTCATCGGCTGCTTTGGAAAAAAGTTCCTGCGGGCCTGCCTGGAGGAAACTTTGTGTATTCTGTGATGATTGAGACTCCTGACTGTCTGCCGCCTGTGACTGGGCAGACTGTGAACTCTGCTGTGAGTCCTGCGATGCAGATTCCTGTTCTGCCTGCTGTCCTACCTGTACATGGATGTAATAGCTGCCTGTGTTGCCGTCCTTGTCAGTGACAGTGACGACAATCTCATTTTTACCTTTTACCATGTTGGTGTTGCCGCTTACAGTATAAAAACTGTCCTCCTCGCTGGTAACACCTTTTACCAGAATTTTCGTCACATCTTCTGCAACCGTCACATTATAATCCGTCACATCCGGCTCAAACCGAATCGTACCCTCACTCAATGTCAGTGACTGCAGCTGCACACCTTCATTCGCAGATGTCCTTTCGAGTGTTGCTGCTTCCTTCATCATTATCATATTCATCTCCCATACCTCATACATTTACCTTTTGTAGGCATCTGTTATAGGCAGAATAGCACAGTTTTGCAAAAAAAGCAACACCCATTTCCTCCTTCCTGTGTTCCATGTCCGTTCGGGTCTGCAGGTTTAGCTGCACCTTCGACTGCATCATACCATCCAGCGATGCGATCCTTCAAATCAGGATGTGGGTACAATCCGGTATCCAGAATGGCAACAGTGACACCTTTTCCGGTATATGACAGCTGCTCCCTGCACACGCCTCCGGTCTGCACGGCAACCTGTTCCTTTGAAATCGACTTTTCATCGCAGCAGATTGTCTGGTATCGTCCCCATCTTCGACGCAGGCACTCACAATCCACCTCATAAACTGCATTTCCTTCTATAATAAGCATACGATACTCCTTACTGTCATCTGCATAACCGCTTCAAGTCATACTGAATGGCTACTCATCTGCTTACTATAACTTATGTAGTACTATCAGACATGTTGTCCGCATATACTCCATTAAAGAAGATGAAAAATTCAAGAGGTGCCTTATGCCGCAAAAGCGCCACATTCAGATTTTAAAGGCCTCGCTGCCGTACATGCACTCACCGCTTCGGGATGCCTGCCGCGTCTGTGTGCGCATGTTTGAACTTCAGCAGGCCATGCACCGGCTTGACGAGGAAGAAGAGTCACTTGAAGCGTGCAGCAGGAGTGGGCAGGATCCACTTACTGGTTTATCTCAATCCATCCGCGAATATTGCACACCAAGGGAGTTAGAAACGCTTGATATGGTGACAAATCTTTCTCAGATGGCACGGCTTTACCGCGAATACGAATTGGAAGGAGGTGCAAAGCACGATGCCGACACCGTTTGACAATATATCTCCCGAAAAGATGCAATTTATCCAGCAGATGCTCCATGAAGCCGCCGGCAAAAATCAGAATGAGCTGTTTTCTTTCTTGCTTGGTATGAATCGCCAGATTGCACGCAAACATATAAATTTCACCGATGAGGAAACCGATTCCCTTGTCGCCCAGCTGACCGCAAATCTCTCCCCGAAAGAAAAAAAGAAAGCAGAGCTGCTTCGCCAGTTGTCTAAAATGCTCGCAAAGCAGCAAAGCAGACAGGCACAGCCACCTTCCTCCACTCTGTAGTATATTGAATGTTTTCCATCAATATGATGTTGCCCTTTGATACCAGATTGCTACATGCTTTACACTCTCGCAATCTTCAACATGAAAAACAGAAACATTACAAAGCAAAAAAGACAGGAACACATCTTGCTATTCCTGTCTTTTTTTCTGTGTGTATCGGATTGCCTGCAATGAGACATTCTTCGCACACTTTCCTTATTTCATGATGTTACCCTTTGATACCAGATTGCTACGTGCTTTGCACTCTCGCAAGCAAGCTTGCATCGGTCTTCTGACCTTTTGACCCTGGTATCATTTCATGTTTTCGTTTTCATGCTTATCCGGATTTGCAAAGCCATGATCCGAATCCTCTCTTCCTGAGGATGCCCCCTCAGACGATCTTTCACTAGCAGAATCCTTTGCCCGCTTTCCTGCTGCAGTTGGCGCATCAGATGTCTCATCTTCCTGCGCGTTCTTTTTGCGGCGAAGAGCGATGAATACGCACAGCCAGATGCCGATAATTACAATTATTGCAATCAGAACGATACGAAGTGTGGATGGATCATTTTTGAGCTGGTCAAGCACTTTTGTGACCACATTTGTACTGTCAGACTGAGAATCTGACATATTCTGGCTGGATGTGCTTGAATTTGAAACCGTTTCACTTTCATTTTCGCTCAAGCTTACATCAGAAGAAGCTGCCTCACTCTTTGAAGATTCATTCTCTGAAATATCTTCAGCAGATGCTTCCTCTGCCGTGCCAGTTTCGGATTCTGCTTCGGAAGCATTCTCCGATTCTGCCTCTGAAACAGCTTCGGACTCATCTTCCGATGATGCTTCCTCTAAACTGCCCTTTGCATCGACATCCATGGTCAGGTAGTCTGTCTTAATATAACCCTCCTGACCGTCAACCTCCACACGGCACCAGCTCGCATGATAACCCGTAACCGTCACTTCTGTGTTGGCATCAAGAAGCTCAATTGACGGACTGTACTGTGTCGGTCTTTCTCTGAAATAAACAGAATCGGTCGTCGTTGCCTTTGTGTTTACATCCTCAAATGTGTAGCCTGCGGTGTACTCGCCTTCCTTCATATTTTCAATGAAATAGTCGAGCAGCTTGCTATACGCCTGAAGATGATCATATGCACGTGTTCCAAACGTATTCTCAATGAATGTCAGGTTATCATACTCTGCTTTGTGCATAACGGCACCACCCGCAACAGCTGAATTGCTCGTCTCATAGAAGTTTGTGTAAGGCTCACCGTTCCAGTTCGATGCCTCACAATAAATGTAAGGAATACCTGCGCTTGCAAATGCCATCTGGTCGCTTGCTGTTGCCTTAGTCGGTGTCGGAAAACTGTCGTTGACATCTGGATGGAACGACATGTCCAGACCTAAAAGCTCAGCTGCTGACTGTGCCTGATAAACTGCCCAATCCTGAACAATGCTTCCGCCTTCATCCACGGTACCTCCATAGAGATACATATTATCACCCGCTGCAATTGTATCAATATTAATCATACATGCAATGCGGCCGCGCTCTTCTTCGCTAAGATTCTCTACATAGTACTGACTGCCAAGACATCCCGGCTCTTCTGCCGAAAAAAGGATAAATCGAAGCGTATAAGGAGACTCCTTTGTGCTGTAGATGCTCGCAAGCTCCAACAATACACCCACGCCTGATGCATTGTCATCAGTACCAAAGGTCTGCTCGACACAATCATAATGTGCGCCAATCACGATCACGCGGTCACTTGCTCCCTGCTTTGAAAAGATCAGGTTTTCTCCGTAGCATGGCGTTACGCCGTCCGACGAGGTTTTCGTAAACGGCTGCACCATATATTCATAGCCCATCGTAACAATCTGTGCCTTTAACCACTCCTCAGCGCCTGCCAACATGCCGTTTGAGGAGTTAACCTGACGATATGGATAATTGGACTGCAGCTGCGACATAAAAGCATATGCATTATCGCCATACTCAGCATGAACGGTCTGTGGAAGTGAAACTGCACACATACCGATTGTCAGACATAGTGCCATCACAGCTGCTTTTATCTTTTTGCAAATCTTCATAGCGAACCTCTTTTCCGTGTTAAAAAATGCCAAAGCCGCAGCTTTGCCGCACTCTGCGACATCTGCTGCGGCTTAAACAGTTCCTTTTCATGATGTTGCCCTTTGATACCAGATTGCTACGTGCTTTGCGCTCTCGCAATCTTCAAAAACATTCGTAATCTTGCTCATATTTTTGACGGGTCAAGAGGTCAAAAATCCTCTTGCAAGCAAGCTTGCATCGGCTTTCTGACCTTTTGACGCTGGTATCATTTCATAACGATGTTGATAATTCTTCCCGGAACATAGATCTCTTTGATGACGTTTCCGGTCAGCTTATCTTTGATTACTTCTTTTCCTGCTGCGATTGCAGTCTCCTTGTCGCAATCTCTTGCGATGGAAACCGTACCCTTGGTCTTTCCGTTGATCTGAACGGCGATCTCAACAGTGTTCTCAATTGTCTTGTCTTCATCGTACTCCGGCCAGCTCTGCTGATACAGACGTCCGCCAAAGTTACAATCTGCCCACATTTCCTCTGTGATATGAGGTGCAACCGGATTTAACAAAATCAGGAAAGTCTTTAACTCGCCCTTTGTGATGCTGCCCTTCTTGTAGAAGTCATTTAACAGGGCCATCATCGCTGCGATTGCGGTATTGTACTTTAAGGTCTCAAAGTCAGAAGATACCTTCTTCATCGTCTGATGCATCTTCGTCTCCATGTCCTTAGAGAAGCCGTCCTCATCGGTCAGCATATCCTGTAACTTCCATACACGCTCCAAGAAACGGCGGCAGCCCTTAACACCCTCATTGCTCCAGCTGGCTGCCAACTCGAATGCACCGATGAACATCTCATAGGTACGCAGGGTATCCGCACCAAACTCGTTCACGATATCATCCGGGTTGATGACATTTCCACGTGATTTGGACATCTTCTCACCATTCTCACCAAGAATCATACCGTGAGACGTTCTCTTCTGATATGGTTCCGGACACGGAACAACGCCCTGATCATACAGGAAACGATGCCAGAAACGGGAATACAGAAGATGCAGAGTGGTATGCTCCATACCGCCATTGTACCAGTCAACCGGAAGCCAGTACTTTAAAGCCTCCTTGCTTGCCAGTGCATCGTTATTGTGCGGATCGGTATAACGAAGGAAATACCAGGAGGAACCAGCCCACTGAGGCATGGTATCCGTCTCTCTCTTTGCCGGACCGCCGCAGCATGGGCAAGTGGTATTTACCCAGTCGGTCATAGCAGCCAGCGGAGACTCACCATTGTCGGTCGGCATGTAGCTCTCGACATCCGGCAGCTCCAGCGGCAGATCATCCTCAGACAGCGGAACGAAACCGCACTTTTCACACTTTACGATCGGGATCGGCTCACCCCAATAGCGCTGTCTGGAGAATACCCAGTCTCTTAACTTATAATTCTTCTTCGGCGTACCGATCTTCTTCTCTTCCAGGTACTCGATGATCTTCTTCTTTGCATCGGCTACTTCCAGTCCGTCAAGGAATCCGGAATTCACAAGCTTACCGGTCTGAACATCAGTAAATGCAGCATTTTGAACGTCTCCGCCTGCTACAACCTCGATGATCGGAAGGTTGAACTTCTTGGCAAATTCCCAGTCTCTCTCATCGTGAGCCGGAACAGCCATGATTGCACCGGTACCGTAGCTCATCAATACGTAATCAGAAACCCATACCGGAATCTCCTTGCCATTTACCGGATTGACTGCCTTTAAGCCCTTGATCTCAACACCAGTCTTATCCTTTGCCAGCTCGGAACGCTCGAAGTCAGACTTCTTTGCAGCTGCCTCACGATATGCAATGATCTCATCCCAGTTAGAAATCTGATCCTTATACTTATCCAGATACGGATGCTCCGGTGAAACAACCATATACGTAACACCGAATAAGGTATCCGGACGGGTGGTGTAGATACGAAGCTTATCCTCTGTGCCAGCGATTGCAAAATCAACCTCGGCACCGTTGGAACGGCCGATCCAGTTTCTCTGGGAAACCTTTACCTTCTCTACATAGTCTACGCTGTCCAGACCGTCGATCAGCTTATCTGCGTACTCGGTGATCTTTAACATCCACTGGCTCTTCATTTTACGAACAACCGGGCTGCCGCAGCGCTCACAAACGCCGTTTACAACCTCCTCATTTGCCAGACCTACCTTACATGAGGTACACCAGTTAACCGGCATCTCAGACTTGTATGCCAGACCTTCCTTGTACAGCTTTAAGAAGATCCACTGTGTCCAGTGATAGTAATTCGGATCCGTTGTATTGATCTCTCTGTCCCAGTCAAAGGAATATCCTAAGGACTGAAGCTGATTCTTGAAACGGGCTACATTATTATGGGTAACGATCTTCGGATGGATGTGATTCTTGATCGCATAATTCTCAGTCGGAAGACCAAATGCATCCCAACCCATCGGATACAATACGTTATATCCCTGTAATCTTCTCTTTCTGGCAACGATATCAAGTGCAGTATACGGACGCGGATGGCCTACATGGAGTCCCTGTCCTGACGGATATGGGAACTCAACCAGCGCATAGTACTTTGGCTTTGTGTAATCATCAGTTGCAGCAAAAGCCTTCTCATCCATCCAGACTTTCTGCCACTTAGATTCAATTTCTTTTGGATCGTAATTCTTGTTCATTGTGTTTCCTTTCCGGGCTTCTTTTCCGGGAAAAAAAGAGCCCTTTCTCTCTCTTTCTATAGAGACGAAAAGACTTCTCGGTACCACTCTACTTCAAAGCAGATGCCTACTTTGCCCTCAATCTTTGTAACAATACCATAGAAAAAGGGGGCTTGTCAACCCCCCTCTTTCCTTTTATATAATTGATTACTTTTAGTCGTCCTTCTCGGCTGCCTCAATAATCTTCTTCTGAACATCCTGCGGAGCCTGCTCATATCTTGCAAACTCATAGGAGAACTCACCCATACCGCCGGACATTGCTCGAAGATCTGTTGAATAACCATACATCTCTGCCGCCGGCACATCTGCTGTCACCATCTGTTTTCCGCCTGCTACGTGATCCATACCAAGTACTCTGCCGCGGCGCTTATTCAGATCGCCCATAACATCACCCACAAGATCATCCGGTACCGTGATGGAAACGGATGCGATTGGCTCTAAGATCGTAGGATTTGCCTCTGCGAATCCTTTCTTATAAGCAAGGATAGCAGCCATCTTGAATGCAAGCTCGGAGGAATCTACCGGATGATAGGAACCGTCAACAAGTGTTGCCTTTAAGCCGACTACCGGATAACCTGCAAGCGTACCCTTTAATACAGACTCCTGAATACCCTTTTCAACTGCCGGGAAGTAGTTCTTCGGAACGGCACCGCCGACTACCTTTTCCTCGAAGATATATGGCGTATCCAGATCACCTGACGGCTCAAAGATCATATGTACATCGCCATACTGACCGCTGCCGCCGGTCTGCTTCTTGTACTTGCCCTGTACCTGAACTTTCTTTCTAAGTGTCTCACGGTATGCTACCTTCGGACGATACAGCTCAATCTCAACCTTATAACGGTTCAAAATGCGGCTTGCTGCAACATCAAGCTGCTGATCACCGATGCCGTAGATTAGTGTCTGATGATTCTCTACATCATTCTCAAGACGAAGGGTCTGATCTTCCTCTACCATACGTGCGAGTGCGCCATTGATCTTATCTTCATCCGACTTGTTCTTTGCACGGTATGCCTTGCATGTATATGGCTTGCTTAACTGCGGTCCATCGTAAACAAGGGTTGCACCCTTTGTGGAAATAGTGTCGCCTGTGGAGATCTTTTCGATCTTGGCAAGTGCGCCGATATCGCCTGCGTGGAGTTCCGGAACCTCGATGGTTTCCTTGCCGCGCATCAGATACAGCTTGGACGCACGATCCTCTGTCCCCTTATTTACATTATAAATGCTGTCTCCAGCCTCCAGTGTACCGGTTACGACCTTAATCAGGGAATACTTTCCGATAAACGGATCAACTACAGTCTTGAATACCTTTGCAGACAGATGCTTATTCTGATCGCACTTAACCATAACAAGTTCTCCTGTGGAGGTTTCTTTTCCGTGGTTTACGGTATATTCCGGTGATGGGAAGTACTTCTTAATTACATTCATCAGCATGCTGGTACCCTGATTGTGAACACCGGATCCAACCAATACCGGAACAATCTGACAGTCCATAACGTGGGTTCTCAGTGCAGTGGAAACTTCCTCATAGGTAAATTCTTCTCCTGCAAAGTAACGCTCCATCAGCTCCTCGCTTGTATCAGCAACGGCCTCAACAAGTGCATCACGGCTGATGTTTAAGTGCTTATCCAGATAATCCGGGATATCGCACTCCTCATATTCGCTTGTATCATTGATAAAACGGCGGCCCTTCATCTTTACAACATTGACGAATCCGACGAACTTTTCATTCTCACGGATCGGCACATGGAACGGTGCTACCTTACGTCCAAAACGATCGTTTAACTCAAGAACGATCTTACGGTAGCTCGCCTGATCATCATCCATGCCCGTTACAAAAAACAATCTCGGCAGCTTATACTTCTCGCAAAGCTCCCATGCCTTTAATGTACCAACCTCTACGCCGGATTTGCCGTTAATCACGATAACAGCAGCACCCGCTGCATGGCATGCCTCCTCTACTTCTCCTACGAAGTCAAAATATCCAGGTGTGTCTAAGAAATTAATCTTAATGTCCTCGAACTCGACCGGAACTACGCTGGTCGAAATGGAAAACTGACGCTTCTGCTCTTCCTTATCATAATCGCTGATGGTATTTTTGTCCGTCACCTTTCCCATCCTAGCTGTAATGCCGGTCTGATAGGCAATAGCCTCAACAAGTGTTGTCTTACCACATCCGCCATGTCCCATTACGACAACGTTGCGGATGTTCCCAGTTTCATAAACCTTCATAAGTCACGTCCTCCAATCTTTCTTTTCTTTCCAGGTTTCTTTTGTCCCTTTTGCAATATACAATTTTGAGACCTCTCGGAATCTGATAGGGATATTATATAAAATATTTCAAATAATTGCAACTATTTTTTGCACTTTTATAGATGTTTTCGTTATCACTCACGGGCAAGTTGTTTTACGACGGCGGTTCGATGATCCCCTGTGAACTGTGACCCAAATGGCAATGTATTTCGCGCTTTAAAGTGAAAAAGCTTGACTTTCCCCTCCACTTTCGTTACAATACGTTCAGACGCTTCGACTTCCCTATACTGCCGGAGTGCAGAAAGGCAATATTGATTATGCAGCTTCAAACGATTGGATTTATCGGACTGGGACTGATCGGCGGTTCCATTGCCCGCAAAATAAAGCAGGTTCACCCGGATACCACGATCATGGCATATATGAGAACGCGCAGCACGCTTGAAGAAGCAAAGGCTGACGGCATTGTCGATATTATTTTAGATGGTGTAAATGAAACTCTTCGCACATGTGACATGATTATTTTATGCACACCGGTTTCCTATAATGAGGATTACTTAAAAGCGATTCGCCTATTTCGGAAGCCGGGATGCATCGTTACGGATGTAGGCAGTACAAAGACCGCCATTCACGAAACAGTAATCGCGCTTGGCATGGAGGACTGCTTTGTCGGCGGCCATCCGATGGCTGGTTCTGAACGCACCGGATATGCCTGCTCAAAGGCTTCTCTTTTGGAAAATGCATATTATGTCATTACTCCTACCGAGAAAACAACACAGGATCAGCTGGACACGATGATTCAATTTGCTGCGGATCAGGCTGCGATTCCGCTTGTACTTGACTACAAGAATCACGACTATGCAGTTGCCGCGATCAGCCATGTGCCTCACGTCATCGCTTCGTCTCTTGTCAATCTCGTTGCCCAGTCTGATTTTCCGGACGGCACGATGAAAAAGATTGCCGCAGGCGGCTTTAAAGATATTACAAGAATTGCCTCCTCCTCACCTGTCATGTGGGAGCAGATTTTATTTACGAACAAAGACAATATCATTTCCTTATTGGAGGATTATAAGAAGGCGATTGACCAGACAATTACCGATTTGAAAACCGATAATCACAAGGATGTTTACGATAGTTTCGAGCGTTCCGGCAACTACCGCAGCTCCATCAGTGACAAGCGCGGCAGTGCGACGATGAATCCAGAGTACGCGATCTGCTGCGATATCCCAGACCAGCCAGGTGCAATCTCTGTTATCGCTACGCTGCTTGCCTTTGAGAATGTCAGCATCAAAAATATCGGCATCAACCACAACCGTGAGCATATGGCCGGTACGATTAAAATCGAATTTCACGATCAGGCATCCAGAGAAAAAGCCACTGAATGCCTCGAATATCATCATTATCCGGTTTATCAAAAATAAATAATCAAATAAGTTCCCGGCTTATTGCTTTTCACAATTGCGGCTGGGAACTTACTTGATTTAGTTAAAGCTGCATGTTTTTTCATTCAGCAAGTTTTCAACTTTTTCTTTCAATCGGCATTTTTTATTTTCCATCATATTCCAATGTTTCGCTGACAAAATGTACCTGAATCTCATTTTCAGTGACCATGACCGACTCCTGATGGAAGAACGCGCACAAATCTTTTGCTATATCATTTACAACATCTTTTTTGACATCAATAAGGGTCAGCACCAGACTTGTTTCCAATGCATACTCTCCATTCTCGTAAATATATCCACCTTCCTGCACACCAAAAGAAAAAGGTACTTTATATGAATAACACACATTGCGAAGTACCCTGATATATTTTTCATTTTCAAAAAGCTGTGTGTTCGTAGTTAAATCATTCAGTCCTATATAAATCTTTGATTCAATCATGTTCCTAATACGCTACTCAAAATATGTATGATACCAGGGTCAAAAATGCCTTTTGACCACAACATCATATGTATAAATACACTCATATTTGAGCAGGCTCTCCTTTCCTCATCTTATAATCTCTCGGAATCTTCAGCCCAGTACACTACGCTAATTCACGTGTCCACTGTTATGGGTACATTATAACCATAACGGGTAATGTAAACACCCTTTTGTGCTCTCGTCATTGCCACATACAACAGGCACTTTTCCGAAGTAATCGATTCTGCTTCCGAAACAGCATCTGTCTTGTTAATTGCAGATATCAATGGAAGAATTCTAGTATTTGCAGCCGCAATAAATACATATTTAAATTCCAATCCCTTGACTCGGTGCATAGTGGCAATTCGCAGTCCATCAAAGCTGCGGTCATCCACTTTATTTCGCTTAATTGCATATGAACGAATTCCAGCTTTTGTAAAGAGTGCAATATAATCGTCAACCAACTTCTTCGTGCGTGCTACAACACATATATCAGCAAGCGCAACACCATTTTCCTTAAGTTTCTTAATTTCACTGAGAAGAAAATCAAATTCTTCATTGGCACTGCCGAAATTCTCTACTGTCGGCTTTTCTCCATGTGTAAGAGACTGACACTTATCTCCAAGATCAAAATCCTCATCCAAATCATCAAAAGAAATACCATTTAGTAACGCAAACGCATATTTTCGGATTTCCTCTGTTGTGCGATAGTTGATCTTTAAAATACTACTACGACCACGAACATTTATGCCACACTTAGAAAGCGTAGGATAATTTCGATAGATTCGCTGATGTGAGTCACCAACTATGAAAATATCATTTGGATGCTCTTCTCCCACCAATGCTCGAATCAGTCGATAGGCATTATCACTGAAATCCTGTCCCTCATCAATAATGATGCTTGCATATCTCGGCCTTCCACCCATAGATTGCAACAGTTTCGTACTTTCATACATAGCAGTATTTATATCACGTATTTGATTCTCTTTCATCAGATTTTGATAATTTTCAAAAACTTTCCAAACCTGTATTCTTTTCTTGCGGTCAAGTCTGGTTCCTCGACCATTTCGGGTTGCTTTCACATACTTTTCAAGTGTAAGGGCTTCCTGAGCAATCACGATTCGATTCCACTCTTCTTTGTAGAACGAAGTCTCAAATGGCAAATCAATATTTGCCAACAAAACCGCACGCTCCCAAAGTGGATCCATTACCTCATCATAACCAATCTGAGCAGAGAAACCAGACTCCCGAAGGAACTGGTTAATCCAAGCATCCAGATGAATCACTTCTATCCTTCGCAATTCTTCCAACGTGCAAATTTTGCGCAAATTTTCTCGGATATCAGCTGCAAGGTTCGCAGTAAATGTAGTCATCAAAATTCTCTGCTCACCTTCGCACTTAGAAGCCAAATATTTTGCTCTATGCATCGCAACTACCGTTTTTCCGGTACCAGCACCGCCAAGGACTTTTGCAGAACCTGAATACTCTTTCTGGACGAGTTTTCTCTGTGTCGGGTGAAGAAATACTCGCCATTTTTCCAATGGTTCTGCCATAATTCGCCGTAGTTCATCTTCTCCTTCGACCACAACAAACGATTTCAGCGTCGCAGGAACATCTAATGCAACTGCCAAGCTCTCGCTAGAAGTTACCGTATTCTGATCTTCTGAAACAAGTTCCAAAACTTCTTCTATCGGAAATCCCTCTGCTAACCAAGAAAGATGCTCATACGCGTCATGTGGCAAAGAGGATTCTGCTTTATAAAAATCCTCTTTGCAAACAAAACTTCTAACAAAATCCAGCTGAACCTCTGGTACACCAAGTTTAAGCAATTCATCATCCTTTGCAGCCGCAAACAAAGCAGTTTTTTCAGGCATAGATACCCTTTCTTCTACCGTCTGAACATCAAACACCTGAATCGCGCCTGTTTCTGGGTTCACTTCACATCGTTTATGAGCGGCCCACTGATACGCTTCATCATGATGATCTACCCACAAAAGTAAGTACACTCCGACTTCTTGCTGACGCACAACAATTCCACGGTACGCATCATCAATGCGCACCGAAAATATCTTTTTATCCATTCCTGAATTCAGTTTCTCATAGTTTATGCCTGGAGACATTGGATTATTTCGGAATTTATTTACGAACTCCGTTACTTTGCCCTGAATCTGTCTCGGAAGCCTGGCAAACGCTGTCAAAAAATCCGATGATATTGCAACTTTAACCGAATCCACCATTAGTACTTATCACCTCCAAAATAGTCTGCGGTACCAAGATCCGTAGCATCAAGTAAGCTTAAGATTTTCCATCCTAATTTTTCAAGTTTTTCTTTATCTTCAATCTGTTCAACCGTCATAAAGCCAACACATCTATCGGGCCATGCAATTTCTACAGTAGCAACCACTTCTCCGCCATCGCCTTCAACCTCATATCCAATATGATCCTCATCCGGAACCGGTACACCGGCATCTTTTGCGAATTTTACAAATGTCTTTGCATCATCGTCAAACAAAAGTTCCTTAATTGCATCCCACGCATCATCAACTGTGACTTCTGATGCCGCCAGATCAGCTACTGCGTTGACACTAACCGGCAATGCAAGATAATCCATACGGCTTATCCCTACAGACGATACTGCCATAAATTCATTTGAGAATTGCATTAAATTACAAAATCTCCAAAATCCATTCCACTCCTGTTCATATTTATCTGTTCTATGATCTTTTTCATCATTAAGAACAGCACAAACTGCAACAGTACCTTCCGATTTCAATTCAGCTGCCGGAATCGCAGCATAAATTGACAGATGTGCATTCGAGCTTCTAGGAATCCAACTGCCAAATACAATTCCAGAAAATGCAAAGTCAACAGTTGTAAAATGTGTCTGCTCATTGACAGCTTTTACAATCGCTTTCCAATTATAAAAAGCAAGATTCTTCTGCATCAAGGCAGGCTGCAACAAAGAAAGTGAATATGCATATACCTGTCCCTTAAAGACCTTTTCTGCATCAGGCAATTTCAGATATTCCAGTAACAAATCAAAAGAAGACAGCTTTGCTGGTTCAATGACATCCACTTTCTGCTTTTTGATCATATTCTGGTACATTAACTTACCAGACGACATTTTTTCTGCTTCCAGCGTTTCTGTATAAAAATCCCCCTGAGGTGCAAATACGCTCTGAACATCCTTGAAACTCAATGACCATACACGGAAATTTCCACTTCTACGAATCGCTTCCCGTTTGATTGTATCATCGGTAACAATGTCTTTATGGTACAAAAAACCATCCGTAAATACCGCTACAGGCTTGTGATCTGGTGCAGAAATTGGCCAGAATACAAAGTCCGGCTTGCAAGCTACCGAAACACCTGTACTCGCATCCAGAAGAACTTGTGGCTCAATTTCCCAAGCAAAATTTTCCAGTTTCACGTAGTAACCGTGCTTTCCATTACGGATTGTGTCGCTCACGTTAGCAGCTCCGATTTTGACACGGATTGCTTCCATAAAATGCTGCTCCAATTCACTATCAAATAATGGATTCACAGGAATACTATTGATCTTATCAATCTTCTGAACATTCTCCTTACCAGAAAGAATCGACTTCAAAAGTCGAATAGCTACCGTCCTTGAAATATTGCCAATCTGCTGGCTCTGACGATACGCATACAAGCAATGATAACATCCGTCTTTCTGTGGGTCATCCTTACAGGAACAATTCTCCATCACATGAAGCGCTTTTTCAAAGATTTCAATTAAAGCATTCTTCTCATGCATTAACTGTT
The DNA here is from genome assembly GCA_963652495.1 of uncultured Oscillospiraceae bacterium. GTDB lineage: Bacteria > Bacillota > Clostridia > Lachnospirales > Lachnospiraceae > Anthropogastromicrobium. The sequence goes on along the minus strand of CAVJTU010000002.1, from coordinate 49,808 downwards.
TCAGATAACCAGTACCGCCTGGAACAGAATCATAAATAACCAGATATTGTTTTCGATAATCTGCCTCTGGAACAGGCACCTCGCTAACAGTCGCCCTTAAATGATCCACATTACCGAAATATTCCTTCATGCCCAACATAAATGCCGCCACAAATGACTCCATCTTCACAGAAGAAGAATCCATTGTCGTTGCCGGAACAAGTAATCGTAGAATCTCTGTACTAAATTCACGATACAAAAATAAGCATTCCTCATAAGAATCCGCCTGCACCAACATTGGCATTTTCCTTGTTTTGCATGCAAAGCTATGATTTGCCTTTCCATTTCCAGATTGAATTTTTCCGCAATATTTGCAAATTTTAAAGCCCTTGCGCACTTCCTCAACACCAGAAACAGACAGTTTTTCACCAGTCACATCACTCTCGCCAAAATTGATTTCACGCAGAGTTGCCTTGTGAACAAACTCATATCCAAATGGAAAATCTTCGTTGTCCATACGATATGCGCTAGAAATATCACGGTCTTCATCTACATCAACCAAAAGTTGTTTGCAATAAAAGACATTATTTCGATCATCGCTCTCATCGTTAATCAAGCTCTTTGTATAGTCCATATTGGAGTAAACCATTTGAACTTTCAGCATTGTTCTGACTTGACCTGCATCCGCCCATGCCGGACTGCCACACTGAGGGCAGGCAGATGTATTCCTACCTGCTTCTTCAATCTGAGCATGAGAACAATTCGGGCAAAGTCTCCACTTTGCAGTTTGGGCCGTAGTTAAGTCAACCTGATCAATTGTCAACTTGCGGCCGTCCACATAAAAGCTGTTATTCGGTGCAAACTCACTAATGGCAGAGGATGCACTGCGGCTATATTCATAGACCATCTTCTCATATTTTTTCTTCTGAGCCGATGTTTCTTGATCCTCTTTACGATAAAGAACTGCTCGCAGAATAATACCAGCTTCTGGAAAAGCATAATTTGGAAGCAAGCCCTCATCAGACAAAAAATTAAAGATATTCTTCTTGTTAATTTCCTGAAGAACAGTAAGAAGTGCTGCTTCTTCACTCTTTAGTTCTTTAATTTCTTCATCATAGGAACTGTCTTTCGGTTTCTCCTCCAATTCCCGAATCATTGCTTTCAGTGCATCAATGCTCACTCTCAATGCATCCTGCTGTTTTTTCAACTCCTCAAATGCATCCAGAATTTTAATATACATAGGACTATCGTTCGTACCGTTACCCCTGGCAAATGTTTGCAATTCCTCTCTTGCACGATCATCAAGATATGCAGCAAACATTTGCATAAAAGAATTCAACTGACGAGACAATGTACTTTGCACATAATTCAAAAAGTTGAACGGAAACAGATCAGCTGGACGGTCATCCAATCTTTTCAGAATAATGCCAACTTTATCCGGAATTGCACCATCTGGAATTCCCTTCTTAACCCAAGAATCCATGCAAAATGCCACAAACTGTCTTTCCAGAACAGCCGATGCCCTAAGGAAAATCTTAGGTGGCGTTACATTACCAGCAATCATTTCCAGCGGGTCCGCATAGAAATATAAATCATGAGGTCTTGAATTCGCAATTGCCAACGTCAGTGCATTCCCATCTTTACGACCTGCACGACCAGCTCGCTGCAAAAACTGACTTTGAGCAGGCGGCATGCTGCACAAAATAACAGTGGACAAATCACCAATGTCAATACCCATCTCCAGTGTTGGCGTACACGACAGCACATTGGGATCCCAAATTTGCTGCGTATCTTTTCCTCGCTTAAAATCAATTTCAAGCTGTTCTCTATCTGGACGCTCCAGCAAACCAGTGTGTTCCTTTGCGTTAATACGAACCAAGTCGCCAGCACTATAAAGACGACCATAATAGTTAATTTCTCCGGTCTCATACTCTTCGAGGAAACCGCCACAACTTGTCCTCTGGCAAGGCGCACCAATCCAAAACGCTTCATTTTCTGCTGAAACAGCATATACAGAGCCACATTTTTCACAACGCATCTGCTTCACGTTATCTGTGAGAAAGACACGTTCTTTATTTAATCCGTAAATCTTATAATTAACGGAAGAAGGAACGAAAGATACTACCTTTCGCCTTACAGCTTCTTCTAAAATAAATTTGCTGATTGCCCGAAAATTGCTTTCCTCAATCATCACTGCATTACAGCAAGATGCAATCCAATCCACGTACTTATTTGCAGCAGGCGAATCAAATTCCAAAGAAGAACGACCATTGCCAACATGTTCTGCAAGAAAGCGCGGCGTATTTCGACCTACTTGCCGACCCGGAAGCCAACGTTTTCTGTCATTTGACAGCATATAACTATTTCCATCATTCACTGTATATTCATCGAATACCTTATCTTCAAACGCGCCATTCATACGCATCAAATTCAAATATCCGATTACCATACGCTGAAACGACTCAATTCTTTCATTTGTCAATACACCAAGCTCATTGACGGTTCTTTCCTGTACGGCATCCGCAATCCGAATCACATCTTCATTTGCAAACGAAATAACCGAACAACTCGACTTTTCAAGTGTTCGACCAATCTTGCCAGCAAGACCAAACTCTAGCATGATTTCGTATTTCATTCGTTGTTCGATTTCATACATCAGGATCTGTGCCTGTTTATCCTTCCCAAGCTTTCGTTTCTCAACCATGTCTTCATAGGCTTGCTTCCAAGTCAAATTAGGGGCAATAAAAAAGCTTACAAATTGCTCATCCGTCATGTGCTCATGCCAATAATTTAAAAAGCCTTCCTGAAATTCGGCAAGATTTTGTCCAGAGCCAACCTCTGTACAATATTTTTGAATCGCCGTTCTAAGACCAAAGCGCCAGGTTCTTGAATTAAAAAAGCCCGCTCTGTGTGCAGCATCTTGAACATTATCGGAAAATGCCAATGTCTTTTTATCATCATTAAACTTAGATGCAAACATCTGAGAAATGCTTGCACTAATCTCTGTTGCACTGCGAAGACCCATCAGTGCAAGACCTCGACGACTTCCACAGCAAGGGCAATCATATTGCTTATGATTCTTCGTACCAGAAGTTCGAAGCGGATTCGGAATCATAATGTCAATCATCTGAACACCGCAATCAACACACTCATCCGGACTTTCCTCACCAAGTTTTACTTGCAGACAATCCGGACAAATCTTTGCAAAAATCATTCCCGGGACTCGCTCATCATGAGCATGTGGAAACATCATCACGATCTTTTCATCTGCGCGAAAATACAGATTATAGAACGATTCCAGATTCGTCATGGTTGCATTGTTGCGCTCATTAAGTATGGATACCCAACCAGTAATGCCACAATCACGACAGTTTACAACAGGAAGATACTGCTTTGCCTGCTGTTTATTCAAATCATGAGCAATCTCATATGTAATCTCCTCCGGATCTACTTTTGCAACCAAACGACGAAGTTCACGCATCCAAAGCTGAACCTGAACATTTAAAAATGGACGCAGTTTTCCCACCTTACCCGTTCTCGCATGAGAAATTAAAGCAAAAAGAGAATTGATAACAGTCGTTGCATCGGATAATGTTTTCAATTCTGGATAATGTACCGTCAACTCTTCTGCGATTTTAGAAGCTTGATAATAGGTACCGCCAGTCAAATTGATAACTGATTGCATGAAGCTATGATGCATCAACTCACAGCCAAGCAAAATTCTGCCTTCATCTTCCAGAACATCCAAAGAAAAGCTCGGAAACCAATCTTTTACTGCACTTTGCAAATAAGCCGAAGGATCATCCTCTGCCGACAGCTTATCCAATTCTATAGCCTGTTCTGCTGTCGGCATCGCAAATTTCGTCACCTCAACGCCATCAAAAAACTCTCCTGCACTCAGGCGATCTTCCATGATAATGGCATCTTTGTCAAACGGCTCGCCAAAGATTTCCTCTGCATAACTCAAAATATTACTGTTGTTCTCCTTCGAGCCCATCGTTGCCGATGTGCCAATACAACACAAATATCCATCATAAATTCCTAATCGGCGCTTCAAACGGCGAAGTAAACAAGCCAAATCCGTTCCTTGCGCTCCATCAAAGGTATGTAGTTCATCGACTGCGATATATTTCAACGTCTCAGAGTCATTATCCTGCCACAAAGAAGCATCTTTTGGTCGTACCAACAGATAATCCAACATTTTATAATTGGTCATCAAAATATCCGGTGCATTATTCAACATCGTCTCATGATCCGTAATAACACCATGCTCGCTCATTGTACGAGCTGGTGTATGCTCCTGCCCACCAACATACATACCAACCGTAACATTTCCACGCAACTCATTACTCTCATAGATCAGTTCTGCAATACGTTTCGCCTGATCAGTTGCCAGCGCATTCATTGGATAAATAATGAGGGCTTTTATGCCCCTCTCACCGCGATGCTGATAACAGTATTCCAAAATCGGGTAGAGGAAACATTCCGTTTTACCAGAACCAGTACCTGTTGCAACTAGCGTAGATCTTCCATCATCTCCGATCAAGCGTTCAAAGGCTTTCTGCTGATGCACATAAGGAAGATACGCAGGATGAATTGCTTCAAAACAAGTCGGCATCTTTTCCGCTACACGAAACGGAAGGCGCACAGCAACATAAGGCTCATGATAAATAGAGCCTTTATTTGCCAACATTTTGTGAACCGAGCCTTTGAACGGTTCGTTCGTCATTGGGAATGTAGTTTCAATATAATCCCCAATGCCTTTCTGTAATTGTTTAGCAAGTATGGATGGTAGCATACTGCGTTCCTCCTCTTTTGTTTTTTATTTGCAAAGCTATAATTCAGTTACTGTATCTGTCCCCCTGGTTTTGTCGCTTGTTTTTTATCGCTTGTTTTCACCAAACGTAAAGTTGATTTTTATTATACCACTCGGAAAGTGTTTGTCAATCGGACGTGAATGCAACCTAATAGTTCCATAAAATGTTAGGATTGAGCATGGGCACAGTGCAACCCGGTAGTTTCACGAAAGGTCCACTCGACGATTGTTTTGTCGGCGTCACTTTTCAGCGATGCCCACCACACTCTTTATTATAATACTCTATTTTGAGCAGCTCGCTTCAACGTTCCGCCTCGTAAAAGCAACTCGCCTCGGGACCATTTAGGTTATGAAATTTTGCCCGCAAACACTAATGCAATATGGAATTGAAAATTATTCCATATCCACTTTTGTATATGTTTTTCGTTATTCATTGATTAAGTTACAACCTTAATACGGCATTTCTTGTGATAAAATGCAATGCCATATTTCAATATTTTCGTATATCCCTTCTCACGCAACTCTTGATCATAGTTTCTATCTTCAATCTGTTGCAGTGCATCATCGCACTCCTTATCAAGTGCTTTTTCTGTCTTGCTATATTTCAACTCCAATACCATTCCAACGTGCAACTCATCTTCGTTGACTTCAATTAAAATATCGCTAAAGCCATCACCAGATTCTTTATTGGATGTAGCCTTCCAAGCCCCCTGTGATCCGAGAATGCCAATTAGTAATCCATGATAAAAATTCTCACGAATCGACTTGACAAAAGAGTCACGAATACTGATTGTTTTTCCCATATACTCGGTCAGTGCTCGTTCCATTGTGCTAGCATCAGCTGCTAACATTGCGTTGCAAAAACTTCTAAGAAGTTCACGATTTTGAGACACGGACTTTTTAAACAGCGCTAATACCCGGCGAACCATACAATCACAAATCTCGCGATTTGGAATTGCAAGATGATAACGTCCATCTGCTTCTCTTCCGTGCTGTGTCAAATATCCTGTCATAAAGAGTGTACTCCACAAATTATCAATATTGGAATACAATTCTTTATAGGTTATCATTTCATCCACCTGCTTGACAACCGTATCGCCACTTATCAATAATTCCAGTTCACTTTTCGTCAGCATATGCGGATCATTCATACTGTCAACAAAATGCTGAATAACCTCATTTCCGCTAGTATTTATCCAGTAATTTTTTATTTCCGCATTTGGATTATTTTGGTGGTCTTTACAGTAATACACAACATCCCATGGACAATAGACATCTGCTGTACCAAAGCGATAACCATCATACCATGCTTTTACCTCCTCAAAATGACTGTCTAAGCCATAATAAGCAAGCATTTTCTGCACTTCTCCATCCGTAAATCCAAAGGTTTCATCAAACTCCTCATCGGTGATTGAGTATACCGTAAAATTGTTCAAACCTGTAAAGATACTTTCCTTCGCAATTCGCAGACATCCTGTCAACACTGCAAATGCAAGGCTATCGTTTGTTTTCAAAACATTTCCAAACAAATTTCGGATTAGGAGAACCATTTCATCATAATAACCATTTTCATATGCTTTCGCCAAAGGTACATCATATTCATCAATCAGCACAACTACCTTTTTTGAAAAATGCGCCTCCAATAATTCTGTAAGCTCCTGAAGACTGCTTGTGATTGTATCTTCCTCCATCTGTCGGCTTAAAAGCTGTGTTAATAATTCCTTATCAAAAGAATCCAGATTTTCACTTTTTAGAAGAAAACGATGGCGTCTGGCTTCCCTGTTAATTATTTTAATAATCTGTGCTTTCGCTTTCGGATAGGAGTCCGCATCCACACCCTTTAAACTGATTGCAATCACAGGATATTGGCCCAGGTATTTTTCACACATTTCTGCATTTTCTGAAATATGAAGTCCATCAAATAATGTGGAATCCACTCCTATTTCAAAAAAGTATCGTAACATACTCATATTCAGTGTCTTACCAAAGCGTCGTGGACGCGTGAACAATGTCACTTTGCTTCTCTCTTTAAGGACCTGTTCGATCAATGCCGTTTTGTCAACATAATAATAACCATCTGTTCGGATTTCTTTGAAATCCTCAATTCCAGTTGGGAGTATTAACTTATTTTCCATCTGCATTTGCAGGATACCGTCCAGTACCCTGCCCCTCCTTTCTTTCCAAAATAACGTCACGAAGTTTTCAATTCAGTTGCTTGCTACATTGCTACTTTTGCTTTTTTGTTCATAAAGCTATGCGTCATCTTGAGTAATTAGCTTGCGTAAATCTCGCGTAAATCTTGCGTAATTACTCAACCAAAGCTTAATGTAGCTTAACCCAATTTTAATATATCTTAACCCAGTTTTCTTAATAGAACCATCGGAATCTGAGGCTAGTCTTGCCACTGGGGACATTAATTCAGCCACCGTACCTGTCCCTCTGGTCTTTGATTTTCCATCTGCATCCGCAGGATACTGCACAGTAGCCTACTCCTCCTTTCTTTTCAAAATAACGTCTTGAAGTGTTCAATCCAGTTGCTTACTGCGTTACTGCTCTTTTCGCTTTTTATTCACAAGGCTATGCCACCTTGCGTAATTAGCTTGCGTAAATCTTGCGTAACCTTGCGTAATTACTCAACCCAATCTTGACGTAGCTTAACCCAATTTCAATGTATCCTAAGCCACTCTTCTTAATAAAACCATTGAAATCTAAGGCCAATCTATCCTTTTAATGTGCGATGTAAAAATCTTTTACTATTTTAAAAGTTGAAGATTTCATCAAATACAAATACGTTGCCCCTTTGGTCCTCCCCAATTCCTTTCTGTAATTGTTTAGCGATTATGGATGGTAGCATACTGCGTTCCTCCTAACGATCAATGAATTAATGACTGAATATCTGTGTTACATTCTTCAATAATGTATTGCGGAATGGTTTCGTATTCACTTGGATTTAGCTGGAACAAGAAATCATTCTCAACATGGAATGTTTCATTAACAAATTTCTTTACTACAGCATTTTCATGATTCTCGTTGTACAAAATCCTATAAATCTGCAGCTTTTCATAATTACTTCTACTATTATGATACGCATCGATTAGTGTTTGAATGTTCTGTGTTCTTAAATATTGCTGATTATAGTCAAAACCAGTAATGTATTGACTGATTTCTGTTGTTGCATCAGCTATTTCAGAAGCAGTCATATCCCGAATACCATTATCGTCTGATATTATTGGCACTTCTCTCTTATGAAACAAATTAGAAAGCAAATTCCAGCCAAGCCCTTTGTTGCCCTCCGCTTCATACAACCTTCTTAAAAAAACAGCCTTATTCAATACATCTATATCTGCCCTTATGTTCAAAAGGGCTATCTGTTTGAAAGACAGTATATCTGCTTTGGAAATTTCTTTCTCCTCAAGCACTCCATTTGTTGTTGATAAAAATGCGCCATGCGGAGCAGGATTAAAATTGTAGGGCATAGTTGCTATAACATCGATAACCGTGTTAAAGTCATGTGTCAACAGCAAAACCGTTCTATTTCTAAGGCATCTTTCAGAGAGAAACAGCATATTTAGTAATGCAAATTTCTTATTTCCATCAAATGAGGTTATCGGATCATCCAAGATAACCATATCAGGATCCTCTTTAAGCGCACTGAACATAAACAATGCAAGTGCAAGAGCATTACGTTCGCCATAGCTAAGATGACTTTTTGCCGAAGATACTTCAGCATCAACTGAAGTCGGCCGTAACAAAAGTTTATATTTGTGTTCTGCCGTCTCTTCTATGGAAACAGCATACTTGTAACCTGCACATTTCAAAAAATCATTGATGGCGGTACTGTTCTCTTCAATTGTTCTTTGTATTAGCCGATTCTGCTGATTTACTTCACCTTGCAATCTTCCCGCTTTTTCGACAATGCGGTGAAGCGATGCATTTATTACATCAATTTTGCTTCGCATCAGATCAGACTGGAGGTGTCCAAACAGTTCCAAATTAATTTCATAGCTTCGCAACTGATCAACTACTCTATCAACATCCTTCAAAGAATTGAATCCCAATTTCTTAATACCTTGCAACAGTACAAGCACCGAATTCACTTGATCTTTAATTTCAAATAAATATCTTTTCTGTTGCCCTGTCATATCTCCAGCGTTATTCATAATCAATGCAAGCTGTTCTCTTGTTGCTTCGCTAAAGTAAGGAGATAACTGTTCAAATAATACGAGCATTTTATCGAGATGCTCTATAGCTTTTGAATCATATTCTTCTGTAATTCGCAGAATCTTCTCCTTTGAATGCTTGATGGAGCCAGAGCAGTACGGGCATTGGTCTGCCATTTCAAGGAATTTCTTTCCATCAACCTGCCACTTAAGCCACTTCACGTTAGATGCTTCTTGAGTGTTACTCAAATATGGCGAAAACACCTCTAAACCCAATGGAATATTGTTGATTCGATTTCCTTTTCCAAAAGCTTTATATATTGATCCAGATGCAGCAATACTGGTTTGACTTTTCCCACAACCATCGAGAAAACTTGCGAACGCTTGAATTAGCGAATCAAGTTCTGGGTTGCTTTGAAAGGACTCATTTATCTCTGAAAGCAATTGTCCTATTTCAGCCATGTGACGGTCATAATCCGGCGTTCTTACAAGAATTTCAAAGCTATCTTTTAGAAGATCATCCGCTTGATACATATATTGGTCAATATATGATTCATCAAAAGTCATCACCTTATGGATGTCATCTACCCCAATCACTTTCGGGCGATGATCAGGATCATTAACGAATTGATAGGGCACTAGAAGATCTAATGCTCTATTATCTTGATTGACCACTGCCGTAATTACTTTTGATACAGTAGATTTTCCTGTTCCGTTTATTGCGTATTTTATATTCAGAGCGCCATTAACAATGCTTACTCGCCCCTGCATAATATTGTTACAGTTTTCAAGAATAATATCCAATCTGTTCACCTCCATTTTAATTCGAAATAAGGATGCGCAAAACTCCAATTTGCTCGCAGGAGCATACCACATATAGGACTATTAGATTCATCTAAGTGCAGTATGCTGTACCTTCTTTTACATGTGTTTTGCTCATAGCTAATTCGAAATGCTTTAGACATAGCGTATGTGCGTATCTACTATTCTATTTTCTTGTATTTTTTCTCAAAAAACCTCCAAGCGGTCTCATAGTCCTGCTCGCGATCACAACGATCAAATGGCGCAACATACTCAATAGTACGCTCCACAGGACCGCCAGGCATGGTATCGTCCATGATGGTACGCGCAAAGACAAAACCTGCCGGGGCATGTTTCATTACACCATCCCATGGTGTATTACTACGACGTACCGGCTGAACAGCACCTGCATTTTCCCATTCTGGACGACTAAATCCCACACCAGTAAGACTACGGTTATTGGTAAAGGTGATGCGACCATTAGCATCATACCAAGTATCAGCTTCATAACTCTGTAATACCGGGAACTGAATGCGATAAATCGTTTTCAGTTGCTGTAAGGTCATGCCAAGAGCCATTGCTGTCAAGACGTCAATTTCCACCAATGCTTGACGGCGCTCATAATCAGTACGAAGTGGTGTGTTCCAGGTCCATTCTGAGGTTAGAGTGGTAAAACGAGTATTAGAAAGGCGAGGATCGTCTTTCGACCATTGTTCGTCAATAAACGTTTCATAAAAACATTTATTCCAAAGATCAGAATAATATCTAGTGAGGCAATTGAGAAGAAGCGCTCTGAATACTATCTCCTTATGCTTCACACCTTCCAAAAGCGGGAACAACATATTGGTGCTATAATTCACATGACTTTTGCCTATAACTTTTACAAAGAAATCATAAGGTAGGCTTGCTTCGCAACCTGCGAGGCAAACCATGTCCACACGGTTTTTGATGGCAACTGAAAAAACCGTGTTGACATGTGCAATACCCTTACAGGCTATTGCACATGTCAACGTGCGCTCAGAAGCACACCCCACCATTTCTCGGTTTATAATTCGATACTCTTCAGTAAGATTTGTTCCCCACGATGTTTTAGGCATTCTACGGAAATATTCATCAACAGTACAAGATGGTGCATATTTCACACGAATCATATAATTCTCTGGAATTGACATCAAATCCACTCGATCGTAATCACTATTTACACGATAATTACTGCGTGTTGTTTGCAGTATCGGATTAAGAATACCAACATGTGCACCAGAATAAATAACTGTTTGAAGTGATTCTGGAAAATCAATTTTAGCTTCAATCGTTCCATCTTTCTGCGCGCCCGTCTCATTCCAACACTCACTTGTTGAAACATCATTTCCAAGCGTTCCTAAGTACCTCGACTGTTTAGCAAAAAGTCCCAAAGTATCCAGTAATTGTCTCGCATGTAATTGCGGCAACTTCGGTTGTTTCCATTTATCATTGCTGTCAAAGACCTTCGCAAATACAGTAAGTTCTTTTTTTGTAACATGAATAATACGGTCTGGATGCCCTTTTATATTCCAATCACCATTTTTATCCTTAATTTCTGGGACAGGTGCAGAAGAATCGCCTTCATAACATTCTACGATGCTTTTAGCATCGTAGAGATTACAGATGGTGTCGAAAGACACCATCTGTGGACCACCATACACATTTAGGCTAAACTGTGTATGGTGGTCCACTTCGGGAAAAAGCTTCCTCTCGTTTGCAAACTGAAAATGATAACGTAAACGAGGATACAGTTTTTCCCGAAGTGCACCACCCTGAGGGTCGTCATAGACGCCCTCAGGATGTACAAAAGCGGCGAAGCCGCTTTCATTATTTTTCTCCCATGCCAACGGTAAAAAACACTTAAACAAATTGACAGCTCCCTTTAAATCAGGATAGTTCTGCGTTGCCCCCAAAAAGCTCTGTTCTCCGGATATTGCTTCATATTCAGCAAAATACATTTTTCGTGTCTCTACATTTTCCAACACCGCTGCGCGTTCATGCGTGGTCTGTGTTGCAGTCAGCTTTTTAACAGCAAACATCGGATGCATATCAGAAAGCACACCTTGTTCTTTCCATTCTATCTTAATCCACGGCGGATTACCAATAATCAAATCGAATCCACCGCGATCTGCAAACAAATCAGCAAACTCCAATTCCCAATGCATGAACTTATTCTGTTCTGCAATCCGTGCAGCTAAATCCAAGCGAGGTTCTTGCTTACGTAAAGCTGGAATATCTACTAATCCCATACCGTCATACTGATCCAAAATCTTAAATTCCAACTGTTGCATTTCTGTTGGGAACAAAGAAAGCTGCCCTTTCACCTGTTTTCTATCTGTCTCAACATCTGTTACCACAACGGACTGCGTAGTTCCCTCAAGAATCAAAGACATGTCAAACAGGAACTCGCTTCTGCTAGGAAGCAAATCTGCTTTATCAATTGGCCAAAACCACAATGCACACCAATAGTCCATCGCAAATTTCAATCTTGCATACGGGCCAGCATTTCTCATATGTTCACTTTTATACAGTTCACTAAAGATTTTGTCTTTCTGGCGGATTGTTGTATGGGAATCTATAGCATCATCAACGTGTCCAAAAACAGACAATGAATCCTGCGTGTTTGCACCAACTTCTTTTCGCAATTCAATCTGTGCTTCCCACAGCTCATCAATCGCCGCAGAAAGTCTCAGCAAAGTCGCACTTTCATCATCTGTGATAGGTTCGGTGAACTTCTTGTTCCACTTTGCCATCTTCTTAATATTTTCCGGTTCCAAAGACTTAATAACCTTATCAGAGTAGCTGCACATTCCAGGATCACCAAGCAGAAAATGATAAATCTGCTTTTTAGGCATTCGCTTCTTTCCCAGTGGAACTCTTTCTGGTTCCATCTCATACCATCTCAGCCCTTTCGATGTAGCCTGCGCATTTTCAATGCGGTACACCTGCCTCCTTGCACCGATCAGAGAGTTTCCATTCACCAACTGAGTGCCAAACCACGGCACGAATCCGCCCTCATAAATGGTATTCAACCACAGCGATACCTCTGCCAATTCAACTGCAACAGGATTCAAGTCGATGCCATAAACATTACGATCTGCAATGAACATCTTGACCTTCTGTAACTCATTAAACCTCTTTTCATAGCTGATGATCTCACCAGTTTCTTTTTCTTTGCGGGAAATATAAGCCTCTGCCAACTGGTTAATCGCTTCATTCAAGAATGCTGCACTACCCATAGCAGGTTCGCATACTGTCAGATGCAGAATCTCGTCCGCTGTTTTATCCTTCAGCAACTCCTTTAAGGCATACTTTACCAGACACTTTGTCAGAACCTCTGGGGTATAGTAAGACGCTGATTTCTCACGCTCTCTACCTGCCAGACGATAAATAAAGGTGCCTTTTTCATACTTACGGAGCTTTCCCTTTTTCTCACCATGCTCGTAACGAACACGTTCCGCCTCGGTATATTGATCAAGCTCCGCTTCCGATACGAAGTAGCCAACATCCAATTCATTGAAGCTGTCACCAGCTCTCTTTACTTCATAAAGATCATGCTCCGCAATAAATCCACGATACGATAACAGAGCCTCATATACCGCGCCCATCTGGTTGATGCCAAGATTTGCATAAGAAATACGACCACGGCGATCATTCTTTTTGCCTGTAGCCCTTGTCAAACTCATCAAATCAATGATACGCAGCATACAACTATTACGCAATTTTGCCATCGTAATCATCTTGGTATAATCTGGATCAAAGATATGTGCCTTCAAAGGAGCGATCAGGAACATATCATGCAAACTATCGGATCCTGTTGCCTTCTTTAACTCCTCTTCTGTCTTCGGATAGCCATCATAAATCAGCTCGTAAAGTTTTGCCAGTGTCTCATGGAGATAATATCCCTCACCAACCTCATTCACATCATCACGAATGTTATCCGCAATATCTCGAAGGCTTTGCAACGAATAACCAGAAGAATAGCTCTGTACCTTGATCGGTGCGTAACCAAGTTCCGGTCTGGATTCGATAAAGAGAACGAACAGCATACGATACATATAGCGCAGACACTCTAAAGTCAGCTGACCTGCATCTACAGGATCTGTATCAAGATCGCGACCTAAGCGTGTCTTCATATCGTACAGAACTTCATTGCCAAGAAGCTCTATGCTTTCCCGAAGAGCATACTTTAAATCCTGTGATACACCGGAAGCATTCTTCTGGCTCTGTTCATCCAATTCGTCCAACAAAATTTTTCCGTCATCCGGGCAAAGGGAATCTTTATGTAGAAGGACAGCCATCGCTTGCAAGGTTGTATTTTCCAGCCGTGCGAAAATCTCCTCAAGTTCAAACTGAAGATAACGCTTTTCATTCCACTTGTTACGGTCAATAAGTGCAATCTGATTCATGCCTATCAACATAATAAAGCGAGGCGGCTCGGCAGCACCAAAGAAAATCTTTGTAACCAAATCCTCATTTGCCATTTCTCCCAGAATACCTTTGTAAAGTGTACCTGTAGCATCATCATCCACATCATCGGCATTGAATGCAAAGCTCTCCATGATGCCCGCATCCGATTCTTTCGATGCTGCTAACAGCACCCAAAGAAGTGGCGCACCACTTTTCTTTGTCATTTCAAGATAAACTGGAACGGACAAAGAATCATCGACTGTCACGATTTCCGGTTTTGCTTCTGGATAGCCTAATGATTTCAGATAGCTATTGGCCAACATTTTGATATTGGCAAGCACTTGCAAATTTGCAGAAGAACGTGCAAATTTATCATGTGCTGTATAATATTGTCTTGCATTTTGACGCAGAAGTGCCCAAGGAGTTCTGATTTCCTCAGATTCTCTTGCTGCTGCATTCCATCCACTTATCGTAGCACTTGTATTTTCTTCAAACACAGTAGAAAAATAATGGTTGGTATAGTATTCATTTTTGTTCATGATACCTGTTAAATCTATGCTCATTATGATACTCCCATAAGTACAGATACAATTCTGATGTACGGATTGTTCTGTATCGTTAATGTTTCTTTTACCCAGTTCATAAACTGATCAAACAGCTCATCCACTCGGCGTTCCTGTTCTTTTAACTTTCGCTCATGCTCGAACAGGGTCAGCTGATAATATTCTTTATGCTTCTCCTGAAGTTCAATCAGCTTATCCACTTCTTCATCCAATAACGGATTCATTTCCGTCTGGTATCTCTTATAATGTCCATCCAAATATACTTTTGCTTGAGCAACTACATCACCCAGTAAAGCACTTGCAGCAGAAATTTCATTTTCACCGATGCAATTGGTATTCGGAATTTTGGGATTACTCAATCCTGTTTTTTGTACCACTTCATTCATCGACAGCACTTTTACAAATTTGCCATCCTGATACAGCAAACCAAACCATTCATCCACTAAAGGAGTTGACTTTAAATTCGGCATACTGCCAGTTACAACATAAATGATCTCTCCTGCCTGTAGCTTTCCGGGAAGGCCAATCACAGGCGCTTCGTCTCTCTTAAATAACAGACTTGCTTTGTCATTTACCCATGTTAAAATTGGATGAATCTTCCACAGATACTGAGTGGTCGGCCAAGCAGACTCATCCATGTTCTTCTGCATACTGTTTCGCATCTGTTCCATACAAAAAGCCTTATCATCAGAGACGCGAAGTGTTTCTCCCTGCGGAAGCGCTTCCTCTGGCACAAGTGCCTTTAAACGTCTCTCCATGTCAGGCGTCATTTTAATGTCTAAGCCCGAAACTGTTTGCAGTTTTTCAACAGGATGATTTTCTTCCTTATTGAGGTCAGAATATGTAAGAGCCTGATACAAATAATCCATATCAGAGAACAATGTTTCATCTGTAATAATCTCTGGTTGTTTTTCTTCCTCTTCCGTTACTTCACCAGCTGCTGCCATCAATGCTTCAAATGGATCAAACTCATCTTCATCAGCAGCTAGCGTTTGCTCAAAAGCAGCTGAATCAGAACCAGATTCGATTGCCTCTGCTACAACAAGTTCTTCATCTTCAATTGTGAACTTACCAAGCAGCAACGATGGATCTCCAATATTTTTCAGAGCCTGCTCCTCTTTCGTAATCAAGATTTCCATGATACGCATATCGCCCTTGATACGTTTGTTATCACTCTCAATGAGCATATAACGAATATCTGGACGCTTCTGCTGACCATATCGGTCGATACGACCATTTCTCTGTTGGAATACCATCAAAGACCAAGGAATATCAAAATGAATCAGTCGATGGCTCAAATAATGCAAATTCAAACCTTCAGACGCAACATCGGATGCTACTAAAACGCGAACTGGCGATTCCGTACGGCCAAAATCTTCAACGATCCTCTGTTGTTCGGCATCACTCATTCCACCAGAAATTTCCTGAATCGCGTTTGCTTTCAAACCAAGATCCAGGCGAAGTCTTTCGGCAAGATACTTCATGGTTTCAATACGCTCTGTAAAAATAACGATACGATCGCCCGTATCCGCTGGATTCCAAGCGTATTCCTTGCTGCGAAGAAGTTCAAGAAGTTTTTGATACCGTGTAAATTCTGTAGGAGCAATTGCCTCCAATGCCGATTTCAATTCTTCCAGCAGATGAATGTCTTTGATGTCATCTGCAGTATACTTTTTATATAATTTCTTCAAGCGGGCCTCAATACTCTTGATACAAGCAGCAGGGCTGGAGAACAACGATTTTTCCAAACTGGTTTTGAATAGCTGTCCTGTTCCTTTGGTTTTTCCTAAGTCCATATCCAACTGCATCTCTGCAAAAATATCAAAAGCATATTCTTCTTTTGCAGATGCGTGGCAATGCTCAAGTGTAATTTTTCTTTCTAAGAAAGAACCACTAACCTGATCCTTGACATCTTTCTTAAAACGGCGAATACAAAGTCCTTTAATATCTTCTGGCGTATAATTCTGCGGATCTGCAATTGCAGTCGGGTCGAGCATATTCATCAGCGACGCAAAACTTTTCGCTCTACCGTCATGAGGCGTTGCCGACAACATTATCATGGTATCGCTGCGATCTGCGAGCAACTTTGCAAGACGAGAACGCTGTGCCTGATGGTCTCCACGCTCTGCGACATTCTGAGCCTCGTCAATAACGATAATATCCCAATATGCGTGCTCCAAATGAGTGCGATATTCAACATCTCTCTTTAAGGTATCAATCGAGACAATCGTCTTGTCATAATAAAAAAAAGGATTATAATTCGACGGTAAACTAGCGCGAATCTTTTGAATCCGACTGGAATCAAGGCGCACCAACGGAATGGTGAAGCGGTTCCACATTTCTTTCTGAAACTGTGTCATCATGCTTTTAACGGTAACCACCAGTATTCTCTTACCTTTACCACGCGCTATCAGTTCAGACATTAAAATACCAGCTTCAAGCGTTTTTCCAAGACCTACGGTGTCTGCAATAAGAATTCTCTGCCTTGGACGCTGCAAGGCAAGCTTGGCAGGGTCTAGCTGATATGGCATTAAATCCATTGCAGCCTGATGTCCAATATGCAAATTTGCATCCGTAGGAATTTGCTGACGCCACTGGCTCTCCAGATATAATTGTGTCTTTTTATAGAATGCAGAAGTATCTGCAACTAATTTTACTTGTGCAGGATCAATGATTTCAATCTTTTCCAAATCACTAAGGAAGATCGCTTCTCTATCTTTGACCAACGGAGAAATACCAACACAATATAAAGCCTTGTTGCCAAGACTGTTCGTTTCAATTTTCTTGACCATCCATTCCTCGTCACGAATGATGGCTCTCATGCCTGGGGCAAAATCTATCATCACGATTTTCTCCTTTGCATTTACTGCTCTTTATTGTTTTGGTAAATACCCAAAACATTGTTTTTTAAGTATAACACCTCTCGTTTCTTTAGTAAACATTAAACTTATATACTATCAATGTAGCATTAAACTAAACTATTTTACAAGATATTCACAGAGCAATCTCGTAACCTAAATCCGCGGTGAGACGAGTTGCTTTTACGAGGCGATTCCCGTGTGGGAGCGGACTTACGCAGTAACTATGACAAAAAGGTGCGTAGAAGGTGCCGCGGGAACAAGGGGCGCCGACAAAACAATCGGCGAACCGCGCTCGTAAAACTTCCGGGTTGCGCCTCATAACCTCCCGCCCTCCACACTCTTCCGGGTTGCCACAAAAAGAAAAACGGTACAGCCCACTTTCGCAAGCCATACCGTTTCGGGTCAAAATATTATAAATTACTTCTGTCTCTTGCTATCATTCAAAACAGCGGTCAAAAATGCCAACGCCAAGCCCTGTCCCCATCCCTGGATCCAGGCCTTCGGAACGCCCATATATCCCTCGCGATCCTTCATAACAGCAGTACCGCCAGATACATTCAGCACTCTTCCATCGGTAGAAATGTTCTCCAAAATGCCCTTTAATGCCTTCTGAACGTACTTTGCATGAAGCGGATTGTTCATCTCGACCATAGCAGCTGCGATACCTGCAGATGCAGATACTTCCTCGTAAGTTTCCTCATCGTCAAGAATCGTTCTCCACAGACCATTCTCAGTCTGAACAAGCTTCAATGCAGCCAGTTGGTCACGCAAAGAGCACTCAACATCCATGCACGGCGGGAACAGATACCAGTCAAACAGGTTCTTCTTTACCTGAGACATCGTGTAAGCTGCCCATGCATTTGCACGGCCCCAATAGAAGCCAGACATATGATCCTTATGAACATTATTGTAGCCGTGATACCACAGGCTGGTCTCCTTGTTCTGTAAATACTGGATATGCCAATAATACTGATTCAGTGCATCATTGATGATATCCATTGCCTGCGGCTGATACTCCATGATTGCGGCATCCTTCGGATCATCTGCATTCAGCATACGAAGCTTGGAACCAACGCGAAGCATTAAGAACGCTGCCATAAAAAGTGTATCTGCCCAGCACTGCTCAGGGAAATCATTGTTGCTGGAAACGGTATGCTGCAATACATGATCGCCAAAACGAAGTGCATCATTTCTAAGATAGCTGATCTTACTCATGACCAGATCCCAGTACTTCTTGTCACCGGTATACTCATACAGCGTGATCAGGCAGTGACCCATTGCACAGGTATTTACGTTCCAGGACGGCAGACCCATCTCGATATATTCATCTACCCAGTTCTTTAAGAAATCCATGTACTCCGTCTTTCCGGTAGCCTTGTAAGCCTCTGCCAGACCATAGTAAGCAACACCACACGGCCAGTCCCATGTCAAATCCATGGTCATCGTCTTCTTTGCCACGCGGTCAATCGCAGACAAAATCTCTTCATTATCAAATGAAATCTTCATGTTTTTTCTCCTACTATTTTATGTTTTATTCTTTCTATTTTTCAAAGCCAGAAGGCTTATTGCATTCCATCTGCATTCACCTTCTGCCTTTTTCACTCTGGTAGTATCGTATTACAGCATTACAAAATTTTTGTTGCAAATGGCTCAAGCTCTACGGTTACATCGCCCTTTGCCGTCTTGATTACCGTCTTCTGTGTCTCACCGCTGTTGTTGATTACTACGAGCTTATCAATTCCCTCATAGTATGCACACTCGGTATACAGGTTGTCGCAGATGTAATCTCTTACTTTGTCTTCCTCGCCCATCAATGTTAACAGTGCTCTCATTAAGAAACGTGTGGACTCCTTTGATACACGGAAGGAGGACAGATACATTGCCTTACCTGCACCAAACTGATTTAAGGTAATAAGCGGTGTCTTTCCGTTTGCAGCCAGTACATTTACATTTGCATTCTTGCAGTAAACACCCGGATTCTCAACCATGGTCTCACCGATGTTTGGTGTATCCTCTATTGCAAATGCACCCTCGGTAACCGGATTTACATATTTTCCGATGCACTTTTTCGTACCCAGATCCTTGTCTACGCCAAGTACAGATGCTAACTGGAAGAAGCTTCCGTTTGCCCATACAGCGGAAGGATCGTTTACGCCGAGCAGTCCACCACCATTGTGAACAAATGCAGTCAGTGCCTCGATTACGCCTGCTTCCTTCCAGTAATCGCCGCCGCTCCATGCGCTGTTTGCCACACCGGCATTGATGATGACCTTTACATCCTCTGGAATGCCGTTTGCCAGTACATCATCAAAGCTCATGAACTGTACGTCAAATGGAAGACCGGAAATGGCGTCAAGAAGATTGGTCAGATCGACTTCCGGATGCTCATGCAGATGGCCGCTGCAAATCCAGGAACGAAGGGAGCCCCATGCGGTCAGCACGACTACCTTTCCCGGCAGTGTATATGGTTCACAGGATGCATTAAAACTCTTTAACAGACGGAACTCATCTGCTACCTGTGCAATATAATCGCAGAAATCCGGGAACGGCTCTACCAGATGCAGATAGCCGCCCAGACCGATACGATCGACCGGCTTACGAAGCAGCGCACGGCGAACATTTACCCAATAACGGCTTGCGTCCAGCTTTGGATTTCCGCCCGGTGCGAAAGTCGGCTCTCCGGTCAGTCCTGTCGGGAACAGGTATGGATGGAAACGAAGCTCATGTGTAACGCCGTCAACACCTGCACACAGACGTGCCTCGAAACCGTTGAATACACACTTGATCAGTCCGTCAAAGCCAAAATCCTTAAAACGCTTGGAATACGGCTCTACGCCAATCCAGCTGTCATCGTAGAAGACATATGCCTTTTTTCCGTAGCTGTGAACAATATCAATTAACTTCTTTCCGAAGCTTACAACAAATTCATTGATGAAATCCATCCATGCCCGATACTTCTTGGACGGAACATTGTGAGTGGAAGTATAAAGACCTGCATTGACAAAATCCTCAGAAGTCATCGCATAACCATACTTTTTCTCGAACTCTTTGAGTGCAAGCGGTGTGGTGGTCATTGCGTAGGAACCCCAGTCGGAGAACGCATCTCTGCAATTCTTGTCGTCTTTCCAGAACCATGCAAAGTTGTAGAACATGGAAGTGAAACGTACAACGGTAGTATCTGGGTTCTTCTCGCACCACTGAGTCATCCACTCGATCATGTGATCCTGTGTCTTTGGATATCTCGGATCGACTGCCATCAAATGCTCCTTGTCACCCCAATCGTTTGTGATGTGATTGTACATGGAGATCTCTTCCCAGATACGAACGGCTAAGAAGTTTACGGTATAGTTGTGCCACGGTGCTGCACCTGTTACGGTTACAGTCTCCGTCTTAGGATCAAAGCTCCAGCTCTTTGTCTCCTCACCTGTAGTACGGTCAAATACCTGCCAGTATGCCAATGCCTCATCGGACTTATTGAGTGTGAACTGCTGCGTAAAATATCCCTTTAACGGGCTGATCACTACGGTGTCAGACTCTGCCATAACAGGCTCGCTCATCAGGAAATTCTGCTGAAGCTTGTCTGTATTTTCCTTTGCCCACGCATTGTCGGCACGAATCACGCAGATTGTGGAATAAATTCCATAGCCTGCCTTTGTAATATCATCTGAAAGCTTGGTTCCGTCGCTGTCACGGATTACGTCTGCTCCCCACTTTTCTGCCATTTTTAATGTAAGGTTCTCAAAACCTGCTTCGCCAGGCAATGTAAAGCTGCCTTTTTTGATTTCTGCCATCTCTTCCTCCCTTTCCTGAAAAGGGTCTTTCCCCTTTCATACATTCGGTAATTACCCTTATAATACTCGAAATATTTAATGAAATCTAATCATATTCCTACTATTTCTTTGCATTTTTGACGAAATATGGCATCTTTGTTAATCTGTTAACATACACTTTCACCAAAGGTCAATTGTGTAAAATTGTATTTTCATGCTTGCAAGTATTTGCATTTTCGTTTACAATCGAATGCGAACCAAACTTGTTAAAATCTGGTTTAAGGTCAAAGCGGACATTCGCAATCTGGTATCAAAGGGGTCAAAATGCCTTTTGACCCCAACATCATTTTAGAAAGGATATATGTATTATTATGGAAAAAATCGCAAGTTTTCAGGTAAATCACCTCACTCTTCTTCCGGGTGTTTATATTTCGCGCCGCGACCGCGTTGGAAAGGAAATTCTCACCACATTCGATCTTCGTATGACTCGTCCAAACATGGAACCTGTCATGAACACGGCTGAGGTTCACACACTTGAGCACCTTGGTGCTACTTTCCTTCGCAATCATCCGGTATGGAAAGATCGCGTGATTTATTTTGGACCGATGGGCTGCCGCACCGGATTTTATCTGATCCTCGCAGGTGAGCTTGAGCCGATGGATATTGCCAACCTGCTTTGCGAGATGTATGTCTTCATGGCTGATTTCGAGGGCGATGTACCAGGTGCCGATGCGATGTCCTGCGGAAATTATCTGGATATGAATCTGCCGATGGCAAAATACCTGGCAAAGCGTTATTTAAATAATGTGCTGACCAATTTGAGCGAAGCAAATACCGTCTATCCGGCATAATAAACGGCATCACTAACACAAACCCACAAATTGCAAAGAAAGGCACAACCGCAAGACTTCTCCCACGGCTGTGCCTTTTTTTATAAAATAACACCATTCAGCCCCCTTCGCAAAATCACCTCTACGAGGCAGACGCATCCTTGATGCGCCTATTTTGCTCATGCGACTATCTCGCCATATAAAATTGCTATTCTGCTTGAATGCAAGCATTCGCAGAAAGCAATTTTGCATGGCTCTGAATGGTTACAAATTAGTCCTCGTCTTCCTCTTCCGGCTGATTCCAGTTGTGATATACTTCCTGTACGTCATCGTCATCATCCAGCATATCCAGAATACGGTTCATGAGCTTTACATCGTTCTCAGATGTCAGATCTACATAATTTTGTGGAATCATGGTAACTTCCGCACTGACCATCGGAACACCTGCCTGCTCAAGTGCTTCTCTTACCTCGGAGAAGTTGTCCGGATCGGTATAGATCTCGAAGCAATCCTCTTCCTCTGAGAAATCCTCTGCACCAGCGTCCAGAGCCGTCATCATCAGCTCATCCGCATCTCCCTCGTACTCTTCCTTGTCAACGATAATCTGTCCCTTATTATCAAACATGAAGGATACACAGCCATTGGTTCCAACATTTCCGCCGCCCTTTGTGAATGCATTACGCACGTTCGATGCAGTACGGTTACGATTGTCGGTCAGTGTCTCTACGATGATAGCAGTTCCGCTTGGGCCGTATCCCTCGTAAGTGATGGACTCGTAGTTTGCAGCATTTGCATCGCCTGCTGCCTTCTTGATGCTTCGGTCAATGGTATCGTTTGGCATGTTGTTTGCCTTTGCCTTTGCAACAATATCACGCAGCTTGCTGTTGTTTGCCGGATCTGCTCCGCCTTCCTTTACTGCAACTGCGATCTCACGGCCGATACGGGTAAATACCTTTCCCTTTGCGGCATCGTTTTTTTCCTTCTTATGCTTAATATTGGCAAATTTAGAATGTCCTGACATTTTCCTAACGCTCCTTTGTTGCTTAAAACTAAATTTTGTTGCTTAACCAATTTATCTTACCATGTATTTTTCAATCTTGCAAGTATGAGTTTTTATTTTCAGCTTATGTAAAAGTGATATCTAAGCTGACGCGCAATGCCTCGTCGATCTGCTGAATCATATCCGGTTCGAGATGGCAGACCTTCTCACGAAGTCTCTGCTTATCAATTGTGCGAAGCTGTTCTAACAGTACAACTGAGTCTTTGACAATGCTGCAGCAGCGTGAGTCGATGACGACATGCGTTGGCAGCTTTGCTTTTGACATGCGTGATGTAATCGCGGCACAGATTACTGTCGGGCTGTGCCTGTTTCCCATATCATTTTGTATAATAAGTACCGGACGCACACCACCCTGCTCTGAACCGACTACCGGGCGAAGGTCCGCATAATAAATATCACCTCTACGGATTACCATATCTGCACACTCCAATTCTCTTTTAGGATATCCTAAGTATTTCCGTCAGGAAAAATCTTATTCATCCTATTCCATTGTATGTGCAGATACCGATCATCGTCAAAGCGGACATTCGCAATCCGCTTCGCTGCTTGCCTGATTCGGTTAAAAGCAAAAAGCCACTGAAACATCCCAGCACCGCAGGGTAAACAGTCCTTCGGTGATCTTCAAGTCATGGCACCAAAACACTCCCGATGACTCATCTCAGCAGTTTCCGCTAGTTGTTATAAAAAATGATGTTGGGATCAAAATGCCTTTTTGCAAGCAAGCTTGCATCGGCTTTCTGACCTTTTGACCCTGGTATCATAGAAAATCCGTATACTCATCTTCGCTGTAATCCTTACTTCCTACAACTTTGCCGTGGCGGTAGTAAACACGCGGAATGCGTTTTCCAAGATCGCACAACAGTTCGTAGTTGAAGCTTCCTGCAAGCCCAGAAACTTCTTCTGCGCTTAGTTCTTCATTACCGCTTTTTCCGATTACAATGACTTCATCGCCTTCTTTTGCCTCCGGAATATCAGTAATGTCTACCATGGTCTGATCCATGCAGATGCGGCCTAAGATCGGTGCGCGCTTGCCGCAGATCAATATGCTGCCCTTGTTGGAAAGTGCACGCGGATAGCCATCGCCATAGCCGATCGGAATGGTTGCGACAACGGTTGGATGATCAGTCACAAATGTGGCTCCATAACCGATTGCTGTGCCTGCCGGAACGGTTTTGATATAAGCTATCTCTGACTTTAAGGTAAGTGCCGGAGTCAGCGCTACGATATCTTTTGTCACTTCATCGGACGGATAGTAGCCATACAGCGAAATACCAATGCGAAAGAGATTGCCCGGTGCATCTGTCATCCAGATACCTGCCGCAGAGTTTGCACAGTGGCAGATCGGCGGACAACAGTCTTCCTTCTTAAGAGCTTCTACTGTGTCTCTAAAACGCTTTTGCTGCGCGATTGCCCACTGATTTTCGATCATGTCGGCTGTCGCCATATGCGTAAAGATACCTTCTATGCAAATGCCCTCCAATGAAGACAGCCACGGTACAAACGTAATCGCATGCTCTGGTGTCATGCCGATACGGCTCATTCCGGTATCGACTTTTACGTGTACATATGCCTTCTTTTTAATTCGCCTTGCAGTCTCAGAAAGCACTTCTAATTTATTCTCCTCAAATCCAGCATAGCGAATTTCTCCTTCAATCATCTCGGCAAAACGATCCGGATGAACATAGCCCAGTACCAGAATCGGCTTTGTGATATGATGGCGGCGCAGATTTAATGCCTCGTCAATCGTGGCAACAGCATACCCCCATACCAGATCCTCGATCGTTTTTGCGACCGGGACAGCACCCAGTCCGTATCCGTCTGTTTTGATAACGCCGCAAAGCATTGCCTGACCCGGCACATTGGCCCGAAATGCCTCCATATTCGCCCGGACGGCATCCAGATTGACCTCTGCCCAGACTCTGTGATACTTATGCATAATTTTATACCTTCTTCCTGCTGGTTTGTATTAACACTTTTGACAGCCCTTCCGTCAGATCGCGTGCGATCATGCTATATGGGCTCTTTTCTTTTGCCGCTTCGTCGCCTGCTGCCCCATGCAGCCAGACACCCAGAACTGCCGCTTTTTGCGCAGACAATCCCTGTGCGGCAAGCGATGCGATCACGCCGGTCAATACGTCACCGCTTCCGCCCGTTGCCATACCGCTGTTTCCGGTAAGATTACAATAGCGCCTCCCACCTGCATAAATGACAGTACGTGCATCTTTACAGACGCAGATACAGCCAAATTTCTTTTGAAGTGCCTCTGCCGAAGCAATGAGATTGGCTGCAGCCTCCTTCGTTGAAATTCCAAGAAGACGACCAAGCTCGCCCGGATGTGGTGTCAAAATCACGGCTTCGCCAAACTCTGATACCGCAGTTTCCTGCTCTGCCTGTGTCCTTTTTGCTAATATATTAAGCGCATCAGCATCAATCACAATCGGACATTGCTTTTGCGGCTCTTTCACTTTATTTACAGACTGATTCCACTCAAGCACAGCATCAAGAAGCTGTTTCGCAAGCGTTCCTGTGGAAAGACCGGGGCCAATCACAATTGCCTTTGCCTTTGAAATTTCATTCGTTACCAGTGTTTTCACGATTCCTTCATCTGCATTTTCAGGGAGGCATACAAGCACTGCCTCCGGCAGAAGCTGCTGCAGTACAAGACGATTGCATTCGGGTGTGATAATCTCAACCAGACCTGCTCCGGTACGATATGCTGCAAGTGCCGACAGATATGCAGCACCTGCCATTCCCTCACTTCCTGCGATAATAACCACCCGGCCAAAAGTGCCTTTATTGCCCCACGGACAACGCTCACCCAGAAGCTGTGCGGCATCTTCCTGTTCAAAAGCTTCAAATGGCATCCCTTCGATGTGATGGATTGCTTCTGTTGGAAAACCAATATCACAGATAACCGTCTTTTTTGCTGCTGCAGCACCCGGATAGACAAACTGTCCAATCTTTCCATAACCAAAAGTAATCTGTACGTTCGCCTGAATACATGTGCCAAGCACTTGACCACTTCCTGCATCCAGCCCGGAGCAAATGTCGACAGCAACGCCATACGCACCACATGCTTCTCTATGTGTGTTCCATTCTTCAATTGCAGCCCGATAAATGCCTGTCACCTCGCGGCTCAGACCAATGCCAAACAATGCATCGACGTAAACATCTGCCTGTGGATATTGCTTCGACAAATCTGCCTTCCGCTGCCCGAAAAGTTCTCCGGCAAGCTTTGTTTCTTTGGAATCTTCTTTATCCAGACTGGAGGAAAACAAGCTCACTTCGATATTCATTTTGTCAAGAAGTTTCTTTTGATAAAGCCATTCCCGCGTCGCCTTCTCACGCTTTCCAACTGCCAGTACACTCACTTTCCAACCGTTTTGTACAAGAATCCTTGCCACTGCCAGACCATCGGCTCCGTTGTTTCCCATGCCGCACAAAAGAAATGCTTTTCCTATTTTGCATACAGAAAGGATATGCTGTGTTACACACAAAGCTGCACGTTCCATCAATACAAGGCTTTCCATGCCAAATTCCTGAATAGACCATGTGTCTGCTTGCTTCATTTGTGTTCCTGTGAGCAATTGCTTCATAATCAGTCCCCCTTACAAGGTTTACTCATCCTGATTGCTGAGACGGTAGGAGATGCGCATCAGACTCTCTGACAGATGCACATTTTCTACAACCACATCATCCGGCACGCGAAGATCGGTATGTGCAAAGTTCCAGATACCACGGATGCCTGCACGCACAAGCTTTTGTGCTGCTGCCTCTGCACCTGCTTTTGGCAATGTAAGCGCCGCAATCTGAATCTCATTGTGCTGAATATAATCCTCAAGCTCATCCATTGAATATACCGGAATACCACGCACTGTTTTTCCTTTCAACTTGGGATTGATATCGAACATTGCCTTTGCAACAAAACCGCGTCGCTCAAAATTAGCATAGTTGGCGATCGCCTGACCCAGATTTCCGGCACCGATGATAATCAGGTTGTATGTCTTATCCAGTCCAAGTATTTTTCCAATCTCATGATACAGATATTTTACATTATAACCATATCCTTGTTGTCCGAAGCCGCCGAAATTATTCAGATCCTGCCTGATCTGGGATGCAGTAATCTGCATTCTCTTGGAAAGTTCTCCGGAAGAAATGCGCTCAACTCCCTCCTGCATCAATTCTCCCAGATAACGGTAATACCGTGGCAGCCGTTTAATAACCGCTCTGGATATTTCTCTATGCTCCATGATGTCTCCTTTGTCTCTATAAATTGTTGTCAAAGCGGACATTCGCAATCCGCATTCAGTTAAATAGTTCCTTAAAACAAATGAATGCAGCCGTTTGGCTGCATTCTGTGCATAGCTGCATAATTGCGTACTAACTATTTGTAGTCTCTCCACTCCATATCGCCTCGTTCCAGACACAATACCAACGACTCAGCGGTAGCGATGTTAGTCGCCAGAGGGATATTATACATATCACACAACCGTGAAATCTCAGACAGGTTCATACTTTCTGCATCCTGCTCTAAATCAGCACTATGGAAAAATATAACCAGATCGATATCATTGTTTGCGATCATATTCTGCATCTGCTTCGAGCCTCCCATTTGACCTGGGAGCAAACTGGTCACTTTCATGCCTGTAGCTTTGGCAATGTGGTCAGCCGTCGCATTGGTTGCAACCAGCGTATGCTTCTTAAAAATGCCTTTATACGCAATACAAAAACTTTCCAGCAGCGTTTTTTTGCTGTTATGAGCGGTAAGTCCAATGTTCATATCTAATCCTTCCTTTCCACATAGCTAAGAGAATTATACCATATTTTTTCAGAAAGTCTATATTTTTTGATGGTTTTACCGTAAAAAAAGCAATTTATATAAAATAGTTCATCTTTTTTTGTAAATCTACATTGCCTGATTTTCCATATTCGACAGCTTCTGTGCCTGATCTGCAGCAGTCAGACTGTCAATCAGCTCAAAAAGATCGCCATCCATGATCGCATCGAGTTTGTAAAGAGTAAGCTTGATTCGATGATCCGTCACACGGCTCTGTGGAAAGTTATAAGTACGAATCTTCTCGGAACGATCACCTGTTCCGATCTGGTTTCTGCGATATTCAGCCTGCTCATCCTGCTTCTTGGCTGTCTCAAGTTCAAACAGCTTTGCCCGCAGCACCTTTAATGCCTTGTCCTTATTTTTAAGCTGGGACTTTTCATCCTGACAGGAAATGACGATTCCGGTCGGGATATGTGTCAAACGGACAGCTGAATCGGTCGTGTTGACGCACTGACCACCGTTTCCGGATGCACGAAATACATCAAATTTGCAATCATTCATGTCAATCACGACATCAATTTCCTCTGCTTCCGGCATGATCGCAACAGTCGCCGTAGATGTATGAATTCGCCCGCCGCTCTCGGTTTCAGGCACACGCTGGACACGATGCACGCCACTCTCATACTTGAGTCTGGAGTAGGCCCCCTGACCAGAGATCATAAATACAACTTCCTTCATGCCGCCGATACCGCTCTCATTTACGCTGATTAACTCGCTCTTCCAGCGATTTCGCTCAGCAAATCGGTTATACATACGAAAAAGATCTGCTGCAAACAGCGCTGCTTCATCGCCTCCTGCACCGGCACGAATCTCGACAAATACATTTTTTTCGTCGTTCGGATCCTTCGGAAGAAGCAAGAGCTTCAACTTATTTTCAAGCTCCGGAATCTGCTTTTTTGCTTCCGACAGATCTTCCTTTAGAAGCTCACGCATCTCCTCATCGTGTTCTTCCTCTAACATTTCAAGATTATCATCGATGCTTTGTTTCGTCTTCTTATACTGTGTATACGTCTCTACCAGAGGGGCAAGCTCGGCCTGCTCCTTCATCAGACGACGAAAACGCTCCGGATCTGATGCCAGTACCGGATCGCCGAGTTCATGAAGAAGTTCCTCAAAGCGGATCAATATATCGTCCAATCGGTCAAACATAAAAACTCCTCTTTTCTATCTTTCTATTCACATGATGTTGGGGTCAAAAGGCATTTTGACAAGCTTGCGTAAAAGCGACTCTTCTCGCCGCTGGTTACAATCCTGCGAATCATAACGCATCCATCACGCCCCACACTACGCGGTCAAGCCCTGCCAGATCATGCACCAGCATCAGATTGGAAAATCCGTTCTCACGAAACAGCGCCGCCACTGTCTCCCACTGGTTATAGCCGATCTCGACAAAAAGTGCGCCACCGGGATTCAGGTGATTTTTTGCTGTCTCGGTCAATCTCCTGTAAAAATGCAGCCCGTCACTGCCGCCTGATAGCGCGAGCATTGGCTCATGATCCTTTACTTCGGGCTCAAGTCCTGCAATCACTTCATCTTCTATATAGGGCGGATTGGATACAATGATGTCAAAGCTTTCCGGCACCTGTTCAAGCAGATCACTTTCGTAGAACTGTACTGATACATGATTCTCTGCCGCATTCTTTTTCGCTACAGCAAGCGCAGCACTTGAAATATCTGATGCCGCTACCCGTGCAAAATTTCCATAATGAGCAAGCGACACGGCGATACAGCCGCTTCCTGTGCATACATCGATCAGCTTGCATGCCGTTTTATCCTTTGCATAGGAAAGCACTGTCTCAACAAGTGTCTCAGTATCCTGCCTTGGTATCAAAACAGCAGGGGTTACAGAGAACTCTAACCCCATAAACCCCTGCGTCTTTGTCAGATATTGAAGCGGAATGCGCGCTGCGCGCTGTTCAATCAATTCACGATACTGCGCAAGCTTCTCTTTCGATTCCACAATTTGCCTGCGGTTCAGAAAGAAAAAACTCTTTGTAATCGAAAAGCAATGTTCCATAAGAAGCCATGCATCGATATCTGCATCCGGCACATTTGCTGCTATAAGCGCACTCTTTGCTTCACCCAGCAGCTGATCCCAGGAAATCATCTCATTATGCGGCACGCGATTTGATTGATTTTGCATCTGCGGCTTTTCTTGATTCTGTATTTTCTTCTGCATCTGATTTTCTGCCATCACGTAAAGTTTGCCTCCTCGTATGCCTTCCAATCAAATACTGCCTCAACTGCACAGATCGCAACCTCTGCCATACGCTCATCCGGCTCTCTTGTCGTCAAGCCCTGAAGCATCAGACCCGGCTTGCTTAATAAATTGACAACCGGATTGTCGCTGTTTCCGGCAAGGCGTAAAAATTCAAAAGAAACACCAGCAATAACCGGAATCAGAAGCACTCTTGATACAAGACGAAGCCACAGCGTCTCCGGGCGAATCACCAGAAAAAACAGAATACTAATCACCATAACAATCAAAAGAAAACTCGTTCCGCAGCGCTTATGTTCCTTGGAACTTTTCATGACATTCTCTACCGTAAGCGGCAAACCATGCTCAATACAGTTGATGCATTTGTGCTCTGCACCGTGATACATATATGTCCTCTTGATGTCCGGCATAAGTGAGATCAGCCCAACATATGCAATAAAAATTGCGATACGAAACACACCTTCAAATAATGCCATCCAAAAACCATTTCCAAGAAGCGGCTTCATCAATGTCGAGATCCACGCAGGAAATACCATAAAGATTCCGACTGCTGCAATGATGGACACGAACATCGTTATGTCCATGATAACTTTTTCGGCTTTGTCGCCAAATTTGTCCTGAAGCCATTTCTCGAAACGGCTCGGTTCCTCCGGCTCGCCGCCTTCTTCCATAAACAGACTGGCAGAATAATTCAAGGACTTCATGCCAAGTACGAGTGAATCGACAAAGCTGAAAATTCCTCTGATAAACGGAAGACGAAACAGCTTGCACTTTGCTCCAGCACCCCGGTAAGTCTCCTTTTTGACTTCAATCTCTCCATTTTCCTTACGCACGGCCACACTGTACTCACTGCCGTTTCGCATCATAATTCCTTCCATGACGGCCTGACCGCCAATTCCCGATGACTTCATCAAAACTTCCTCACTGTTTACTTTCTCCTTAAACGACAAAAGAGGTTGAGATTTGTATCTCAACCTGCTTCAGTCAACATCATTCACTCTTTAAACCATACTTACGGTTAAACTTATCAATACGTCCGCGTGCGGAAGTTGCCTTCTGCTGGCCAGTGTAGAACGGATGGCACTTAGAACAGATTTCAACGTGGATCTCTTTCTTTGTAGATCCGGTAACGAACTCGTTGCCGCAGTTGCAAGTAACCTTTGCCTGATAATATGCTGGATGGATTCCTTCCTTCATGATCTCACCTCTTCTTCCTTGTGATGGTTCCCAACCATCATCAATAATTATACTATACGCGCCTCTTGCACTGGTAAACAGCGCCCATAACGCAACGATAGAATCATAACACAAATCTTTCTGCTGTGCAAGCATTATTTTAAAAAATTTCAATCAACTATTCAGAGCAGTTTTTTCATCGCAAACTCGTAAATTTCTTTGCTTGCCTTTTCCCAGTTTTCGCACATCTGCTCTGCCATCTCCTCGGTTGCTGCAGAAAGCTTGAGTTCAATTAACGTATTCTTCCCCTCTTTTACTACGCAGTCGATCTCAAAATCGTTGCTTGACGTGCTTTTATAATAATTTGCCAAAACGGAATTCGCCGTGCGCAGTTTAAAATTATTTTCCTTTAAGAAATCGTCCATGTCCTGCCGGACTTCGTTCGAGATCTTGTTTTCAAAATAAAAGAGTACCTCTTCGCCCTCCTTTGTCAGTTCATAGCGCGAGGTATTACGAATTGTTTCCTTATGAATCAAAGAAGTCCCCAGCAGTTCGTTAATCACCATCTGAAAGGTAAAATAATCCGTGTAGGATTTGCCAACAAAAAATTCAGACATCTGCCCATTTGACAGTGGATAATTCACTCTTTTCAGCAAATAAAGTATCATTAATTTGTACAATGTCAATGGTTCTGCCATAATCCAATAGTTCCTTTCTATATATCAGCCCTGTCTGCTTCAAACTGCTCAAAAAGTAGGGGATTTACTTGATTCGGC
Organism: uncultured Oscillospiraceae bacterium; assembly: GCA_963652495.1. GTDB lineage: Bacteria > Bacillota > Clostridia > Lachnospirales > Lachnospiraceae > Anthropogastromicrobium. The sequence continues at coordinate 17,530 of CAVJTU010000002.1, read as the reverse complement.
TAGAAAACAGCCTTGGTATATCCTCCTTTTTTTCAGCTCACGATGAATGCAATTGAGCACACTTCTCTTTGCTTTGCTCCACTGCGGTGAAATCAGCTGTTCAGACGGACCATCACCAGTCAGCCGGTGAATGATGATATCCGGTGAAAGCATACCGATGCAGGAGATAACGATATCCACATATTCCTCCATCGAAAGTGTCTGAAACTTTCCGGCGCGATAATCATCCGCAAGATCGGTATTTTCGAGTACATGAAGAAGCTGCAATTTGATACCAAAGATTCCTGCATGATTTAAATAGCGGATGGTCTCAAGCATTTTTTCTTTATCTTCACCAGGCAGACCCAGAATCACATGGACTACCACCGGAATATGTGCACGCGTAAGACGCGCAAGTGCCGCCTCAAAACAGGACAGATCATACCCTCTTCGAATGTAAGTCGCCGTATCTTCATGGATCGTTTGCAGTCCCAACTCGACCCACACCGGCTTTCTCTTCGCATACTCACTAAGAAGTGACACCACATCCTCATCCACGCAGTCCGGTCTGGTCGCAATATCGACTGCCGCAATCTTTTCATGTGCAAAAGAAGGCTCGTAAACACGTCTTAAATAATCCAAATCCGCATATGTATTCGTAAAGGCCTGATAATATGCAATATATTGCTTCGCATGAAACGGGCCCAGCTTCTCAATCTGTGAGTCGATCTGCTGTCTTATGGACATCGCCCTGCTCCCTGCAAACTCACCGGAACCGCCTCTGCTGCAAAAAATGCAGCCGCCCCGTCCGATCGTCCCATCCCTATTGGGACATGTAAAACCCGCATCGAGAGATGCCTTATACGTTTTGGAGCCAAATGTCTGTTTCAGATAATAATCCAGCGAATAATATGGCTTCTCTCCCCACAGCATTCTGTTTCCTCCTTCACATAAACACCAAACTCGAACTATAACACAATGATATCAATTTTATACACATTCGTCAAGTTTTGGTTTCTTTTTTACTTTACATTTTTACTTTACAATTTCGCAATTTCTCCGTATAATGAGAATGCGATATTTCGCAGCAGCGATGGAGACGCTGCTTCATTTCAAAAAGGTGAAATTAAAAGAAAAATATTATTTATTTGTATTTTGTCTGACAAAAATATGAGAAAGGCATGGTTATTTATGCGTGAAAAATTAAAATCCCTTCCGCTCGTTGAGCTAAAACAGATTGCGAAAGAAAACCACATCAAGAACGTTTCTACTCTGCGTAAAGCGCAGCTGATTGATGTAATTTTGGAAAGACTTGGTTCTGAACAGGCACCAACGCCAGAGGCAGCTCATCCTCAAACATCTGATACAGTTTTATCTGACAATGATTCTACTGCCGCTTTCAAATCTGCAGATTCTGAAACCGAATTCTCCGAAACTGAGGATTCTTCAGCGAACGCTGCGCTCTCACAGACGGCTCCCGTTGCTGATTCTTTCTCCGAGACAACCAATTCCGTTTCCGAAAATTCAGAAAGATCAACTGATTCTGCCGCACAGGCACCCAGAGAGCGGCGCTACAGTGCTACCGCTTCCTCTTACGCTGCCGCCAGAAACAATTTTTACAACCGGAATAATTCTTATTCCTCTTCTTCTTTTAAGGATTTACGCCAGTCCAGTCCCCATTCTGTTCATCCGCGTAAGCCACGTTTGAGAAACAACCGTCCAGACCAGACCTGGCAGGATTCCACAAACCGATTTGACAGTTCCAGATCCGATCTGCCAAACCGTTATGACAATCGAATGGATAGTCAGAACCGATTTGAAAGCAGAGACAATCGAATGGATGGCCAGAGCCGCTATGAGAATCCCAGAAACGATTATGCAAATCGCAGTGACTACTCCAACCACTCTGATTACGTAAATCGTTACGACAATTCCAGATCCGATTATCAGAACCGCTACAACAATTCCGGAAGAGATTATGGAAACCGATTTGACAGTTCCAGGTCCGATTATCAAAACCGCTATAACGCAGTGCGAAATGATTATACTGTTCGCAATGAATTTTCTATTCCAATCGACCAGTCTCCACGTTTGGACTCCATTAATCGAAATGATCAGACGGCGCGCACCGACTATCAGAACCGTCCTGATTCCCTAAGCCGTTTTGACAATGCAAAGCGTGATGATTTTGTCAGCCGTTTCGACAATGATGCAGCACTTCCAGAAGGCTGCCAGCCGGCATGCGGTATTCTCGATATTCGTCCGGATGGCTATGGTTTTCTTCGCTCTGCGAATTTCTTAAGCGGTCAGCAGGATGTCTATGTGGCACCATCCCAGATTCGCCGCTTTGGCATGCGTACCGGCGATATGGTCGATGGCTTCCAGAAAGCTAACGCAGATGACAATAAATACGATGCTCTGATCAGAGTAAATTCAATCAATGGTTTCGATCCTGAATTATCCGCACAACGTCCAAACTTTGAAAAACTTACACCAATTTTCCCGAACAGTCGTCTGTCTATGGAAGTCGAAGGCAAATCCACTGCTCTTCGTATTGTCGATTTGATCAGCCCTGTCGGAAAGGGACAGCGCGGCATGATTGTTTCCCCGCCAAAGGCCGGAAAGACTACCCTGTTAAAGGAGTTAGCAAATGCAATTACCCACAACTATCCGGATATGAACCTGATTATTCTGTTAATCGATGAGCGTCCGGAGGAAGTTACCGATATCCGTGAATCCATTCAGGGCGAACATGTGGAAGTCATTTATTCCACCTTTGACGAGACACCGGATCATCACAAGCAGGTCGCTGAAATGGTTCTTGAGCGTGCAAAGAGACTTGTTGAACATAAGCAGGATGTTATGATTTTGCTGGACAGCTTGACTCGTCTGGCTCGCTCCTACAATCTTACCGTTACCCCGAGCGGCCGTACTCTTTCCGGCGGACTCGATCCGGCAGCACTTCATATGCCGAAGAAGTTTTTCGGTGCAGCCAGAAATATGCGTGAGGGCGGCAGCTTAACCATCCTTGCCACTGCTCTTGTTGAGACCGGAAGCCGTCTGGACGATATGGTATTTGAGGAATTTAAAGGAACCGGAAATATGGAACTTGTCCTTGACCGAAAGCTGTCTGAACGTCGCATCTTCCCGGCAATCGACATCGTTCGTTCCGGAACCAGACGTGAAGATCTGCTTTTGACACCAGAGGAAAGCAATGCTGTCTCGCTAATTCGCCGCAGCATCAGCGGACTCAAGAATGATGAAGCGATTGAGCAGATTTTAAACCATTTTGTGCATACAAAGAATAATGCAGAGTTTGTAGCAACTCTTCCAAAGCTTCGCTCTTAAGATAGTAACGATTCAAAGCCATACAAAATCGAAGTGCGGCTTTGCTATTACATAAAAGAAACAGAGAAAAGCCAGCGTATCAAACTGACACGCTGGCTTTTCTCTTTATTTTACCGTTTCTTCAATCGCATTTAAAACAGCTGACAACCTCTCAGCCGACACCTGCCCCGGTGCACTGGCCTTTCCAATCGAGCCAAAACTCATCACACTGCCAAATAAACCGCCGCAAAGCCGGCTCACACAGCCCTTTTGCCCCATCGACATTGTAATCAGAAGGGCCTTCGGATGCTGCTCTTTCATAGTACCGGTTGCAGAAAGCAGCGATGCCACATCTGCATAACACTGCGGCATCATCGCAATCTTGCACACATCCGCGCCGCAGCGAATCATCTCTTCCATGGATAAAACCAGATTAAAAACTTCCGGTGTCTTTTCAAAATCATGACGTGACATGATCACACCAATTCCAGCCTTGTGTGCCTGTTCACTCAAGGCTTTTGCACACACCTTTCCCTGACTAAGCTCCACATCAAGAAGATCCGCCGTCTTGCCTGCAATCACACGCTCAAGAAGTGCCTGATATGCTTCTGACGTAATCGGACGCTCGCCGCCCTCGTTTTTGCTGCGAAAGGTGACGAGTAACGGTTTTCCTTTTAGATTTTCACGCACCCTTCTAGCAAGTGCATTTCTTTTTTCATCGTCGAACACATCTGCATACCAATCAATGCGCCACTCTGCGATATCTGCCGCATCGCTTTTTGCAATGCGGACAGACTCTTCCAAAATCTCTGCTTCGTTCTCATAAGCAATCGGCACACAGATGCGTACCTTTCCATCTTCAAGCGTCGTATTTCCTGCTCTCAGCACACTCATGCAAGCAAAGCCTCCAGTCTGCTGCGAATCGCCTGAAGGAACTCCTCGCTAGTCACGGTCTGCGCATTTGAAAGTGTAGTGATTGCTGCCAGATCCTTTGTCATAACACCCGACTCGATGGTATCAAGCGTTGCTTTCTCAAGCTTATCGGCATAGTCGCACAGCGCACTAAGACCATCCATCTCACCTCTCTTACGGAATGCACCACTCCATGCAAAGATGGTCGCTACCGGGTTGGTGGATGTCTTCTTGCCTTCCTTATACTGATAATAGTGTCTCTGTACAGTACCGTGAGCAGCCTCATACTCGTAGCAGCCCTGCGGGGATACCAGCACAGAAGTCATCATTGCCAGAGAGCCAAATGCGGTCGCTACCATATCACTCATAACATCACCATCGTAGTTCTTGCATGCCCAGATATAGCCGCCCTCAGAGCGGATGACTCTGGCTACTGCATCATCGATCAGCGTATAGAAATACTCAATGCCTGCCTTCTCGAAAGCCTCCTTATAATCCTTATCGTAGATCTCCTGGAAGATATCCTTAAAGGTGTGATCATATTTTTTGGAGATGGTGTCCTTTGTCGCAAACCAAATATCCTGCTTTGTATCAAGCGCGTAACGGAAGCAGCAATGTGCAAAATTCTCGATAGAATCCACTACATTGTGCTGTCCCTGAATGATGCCGGCACCTGTGAAGTTATGAATCAGCTCCCTTGTCTCCTCGCCTGCCTCATTTGTATAAACAAGCTCTGTCTTTCCCGGTCCCGGAATTTTCATCTCGGTTGCCTTGTAGACATCACCATAGGCATGTCTTGCAATCGTAATCGGCTTTTTCCAGTTCTTTACATGTGGTTCGATACCCTTTACCAGAATCGGTGCACGAAATACCGTACCGTCTAAGATGGCACGGATGGTTCCATTCGGACTCTTCCACATCTCATGCAGATTATACTCGGTCATCCTCGCTGCATTCGGAGTAATCGTCGCACACTTGACAGCAACTCCGTATTTTTTTGTCGCATTTGCACTGTCGATCGTTACCTGATCACCTGTCTGGTCGCGATATTCCAGTCCCAGATCATAATATTCTGTTTTCAGGTCAACAAACGGCAGAATCAATTCGTCCTTGATCATCTTCCAGAGAACTCTGGTCATCTCATCTCCGTCCATCTCAACTAATGGAGTGGTCATAGCTATTTTTGTCATAATTTTCCTCCTCTTGCAGCCTAAGATCAGCAGCCAGACTTTTCTGGCATCGGCATCTTTTGGGTTATGATCCACGCATATGGCACCCGATGAACCATAACTTTTGGGAAATACATCCACTTTCATAGTTTAGCATGATATTGTGTCAAATGCAATCCCCTGATAAAAAAACGCAAGAATCTCCTGCCAGGTCTTTCCCTGCTCTAAGAGTCGGTATGCGGCATTTTGGGACAGACCAATCCCATGTCCATTACCTCCTCCACAGATTACATAGCTGCTTAGATTCCCGTCCTTTGTCACCGGAATCAAACAAAAAAACGCACTCGGAAGATAATCGCCTTCACTGAGCGATACCGTCTCCTCAGACTTATTCTGATAGGTGCGATTCGGTTCCCCCAAAAGCTTTCTTATGACTAGTTCTCCCGTCACTGCGATCTGCCCCGATGTGTAATCCAGCAAAAGTCCTGATGCCATGCCGCCCGCAAAGCGCCCCGTTACCTGCACCGATTTGAGTGCCGACTTTGTAACCTCCGCCAGACTACCCCCTGTCACCTGAATACACTCGCTCTGCACGGATGTCAACGCTGCCAGCCGCGTGACAAACAGCTCCTGAAGCATCGCAAGGGAAATCTCGCACCGCCATCGATACCATGCCAAATCAGATTCAAGCCCGGGTGCATCCCAATTCTGTAAAAAAGCACTGACTGTCTTTTCATCTGTCAGATCCTGATCGCCCTGTCCGGTTAAGTTTAATGAGATCAGATACGGAAGTGACTGATTTCCAGACCAGGCAAGATTGTCCGATGTGTAACCGCAGGATGTAGAAAAATAGTATGGCACAATCGGTTCCTCCTCCCTCACCATAATCATACCTGCCGTCTGCGCTGTCCCCTGTGCAGAAACTTCCTGATATCCGGCACTGTTATAAACCTGATAATCTACCGAATCGTCCACATAGGAGCCATACGCATCAATCGTCTTCTGGTGGAGAATGCGCTCATAGGCATATGTACGTGCACAGACGGCCTGCAGCTTAGCCGCCTCGATTCCATAGGAAGCTGGCATCTCGCTCGGAACGACCCTTGAAACATAAGACTCAAGCGACAGTTCGTTCACAATGACAATGCCTTGCTCTCCCATATATAAGTCCAATACACCCTCATATTCATGGCTGATGCCTCGACGCAAAATGCTGTCGATTGTGACAGTGCCGCTCTCAGAGACTACCCGAATCGCCCCCTCCTGGAAAAATGGATGCTGCTGCGTAATCGTCACGCTCTGCCCTCCGGTAAAGATCTGCTCCTTCGTCCCCGATTGGATATGAAAGGTGTCTGAGCAGGTAATCACCACCTGATCGTGCTCATAGGAAGTGTTGTCCGAATTTTTCAGCTTCACACGTATCGACGGCTGTGCCTGCGCCGATGAATCCGTTTCGTTCGTTACCGTCTCTGCCGCCGGTACTTCCTGCGTCTGAGCCTTATCCGCTTCTTCTGACCCTCTCTGATTGCTCTTTGTGTCTGATGTATCCGTTTTTTCTTTCTCGCATGCTGTCACATCTGCTATCTCACTTTGTTTCTTTGCTGTCTGGAGCACTTTCTTTTCCCAGAGAGCATTCCTCCACAACACAAAAGCGACAACCAAAATCTCTGCCGTTGCAATCGCCAGACAGATGATATGAACGCGCTTTACGCGAAAATTCTTCATGCGGATACCCCTTGCCCTGTTGTCTGAAAACGAAGAAGGCACTACCGCAGAATACTTCTGCTGTAATGCCTTCGTACTTTTTTTAACTTTTCTCTTTTGTACAACATCCCAGAGTGCCGTCCCTGCCCATTTGACGCCTAGCTAACGCTAGGTGGGCAACCGCAACCAGACTTCTGCCTTCCACTGCATAACGGAGGCCTGACATCCACCTGGCAATATAGGAATCCCGTATTAAGTCATGTAGGTTCAAATAAAAGCAAGACTTCGTACACCCCAGGATCTGATATTAGTATATCACATTTTCCGAAAAAATCAAGTAAACATTAAGTTTTTTTCGTCATTGTTTATCTTTTCCAGTCATCTTCATCCGGTGCAGTCTCATCCCAGTCATCTTCTGAAAATTCATCGTCACCTTCTAAATACTCATCCTCTGCAAAATCATAATCCGATCCCTGAGAGTCTTCATAATACGCATCATATGCACCATCTTCCGATGTTCCGTCCTCGTATCCTTCATTTGCTTCCGAATCTTCATCCCAGTCTGCCATTTCAATCTCCTGCATTTCCCATGCATCTGAGACCTGATGTGCATCCTCCGGACTTTGAGAAACTCCTGCCGTCACATTTTTCTGTTCATCTGATACTGCAGATTCAGCTGTCGTCTTGTCTTTCTTCCTTGGAGCCTTTCTGGTGCGTTCTGCCTGTACACGAGCACTCTCTTTCACATGTGCTTTAGCAGTCTTCTGCGCCTTCTGCACTTTTTTCTCTATAGAAGCCGGCTCCGGAACATCGTTTTCATTCTCAGACTCATTATCGCTTTTATCACGCCTCCGAATCAAAGCTACTGCCAATACCGCAACCACAAGTGCAATTGCAAAGATTACGCCAATCACAACGACAGTCAGATTATTAATCGTCAGCTGATAGCGGTAAGTCTGCTCCGGAATTGTCGGCCCTGCTGCGACAGAAGAATCACTTTGGCTTGCGGCTTCAGAATCCGCTGCACCACTCTCATCTTCTGCTTCTGCCAATGACTGCGGCTCTTCATCTTCGGAAACTTCCTCATTGCTTGCTTTTTCTGACTCATCTGATCCCTGCGATTCTGACCCAGGCGCTGCAACAGTCTGATCTGGTGTCAGTGTATTTACTATTTCATATGTGCCAACAGGGGAACCATCCTGAAAAATCAAATACTCAGAAGATACGTATCCCACACCATTCGCTGTCTCAATCTGACTCCAATTTCCAAAAGTGCCAATGCGGTGAACGGCATCACCCGGCATAAGAGAACCGATTCGCGGTGCATAGGTACTCGGATACTGACGCACATTCAGTCCGGATGTCAGCTCATTCTGCGTCATAACGTAATCATCTGCCGCCGAATATGTCTCCTGCTCATTTCCCTGCACTTTTAAGAATGCATGATCCAAAAGCGTCTCGGTATCGCTGTAGAAATTGTCATTATCGGACTTCATGATCACACAGATCAAATCCATGCCGTCACGATAAGCTGCTGTCACCAATGTGCGTCCTGCCATAGCAGTATGACCCGTTTTTCCTGCATATACACCCTCGTATTGCAATGCACCGTTGATCAGCTGATTTGTACTGGCACAGGTTCTCTCACCATACATATTCGTGGCTGGAATCGTATATGCTGCACTTGAATCAATAATGCGGAATGTATCATTTCTGAGCGCCGCATCGAAAATGATTGCCATGTCATGGGCTGTCGTATAGTGATTCTCGTCATCCAGTCCATGTGCATTCATATAGTGTGTATTGACTGCACCAAGTTCCTGCGCTTTCTCATTCATCATCTCGACAAATGCGTCAATGGAACCTGCTGTATAGACAGCCAGCGCACTCGCACACTCATTTGCGGAGTTTAACATCAATCCGAAAAGCGCATCGCGCACAGTCATCTCCTCGCCCAGAATCGCGACCGGATTTAGTGTGGAGCTATTGCTGCTGATCGAATTCATAACCTCATCGTTGAATACAACTGTGTCATCCAGATTCGTACAATGCTCCAGAGTGACAAGTGCTGTCATGATTTTGGTGATGCTTGCCGGATAATAACGATCATCCATGTTTTTTGAATAAATGATGGAGCCATCCTTTCTGTTTATTACACAGTATGCCTCCGCTTTCACATCCGGTCCATCCTGCTGTGCAAATACGGATACGACAGACAGCATGCAAAGGCACACCGCTACTATTACTGCCGCTATTCTTTTCATAGATTTTTCCATAATACGTAACCTTCTGACGCCTTCCATTTTTTTCGTTTCTGCCAGCCATTATACATTATTTGTTTGAATTATGCAAGTATTATTCCAACAAATGGCGAATATCAAGCTGCCCCCATCCCTGATGACTGCGCGAAAGTCCAATGCTTTTCGCACTTTGAAAAAGCTTTAGCTTTACATTTTTGTTCGTTATTTCAGGATAACGTTCCAACAAAAGTGCAATTGCACCTGACACCATCGGGGTGGACATGCTGGTTCCGCTCTTGATAGTATACGGTGAATCATTTTTCGCATAGAATGCGTTTGCTGCTACAATATTTGTGCCCGGCGCCACGATCTCCGGCTTACAGATACAGGCTCCGGTTGGCCCTCTGCCGGAATAATTGTGATGCATCCGCCCTGACTCATCGACCATCTCCTCATCATCATAGGATCCTACTGTGATGATTTTCCGACTGATGCCGGGGGCCGTAATATTGTGCTGCTGCATGCCTTCATTTCCCGCTGCCGAGCAGACTACAAGACCGCAGTCCCACAAGCCTTCTACTGCCTGAACCAACTGTGAATTTTCCTTCTGACGCCGGACAGAGCCTACCGATATATTGACAATTCGCACACCAAAACGCCTGTAATTTTCCCGCAGCCATCGGATTCCTTCTATCATCGCGGAAAGCTTGCCCTTTCCCTGACCGTCGAGCACACGCACTGCAACTAGTTGTGCTTTCGGTGCAATGCCCTGAATACGGCCGCCGGACAGAGTCCCGTCTCCGGCAATAATGCCTGCAACATGGGAAGGAGGAAACAGTCATGAACACATGTTCCTGTGCTTTTTCTTCTGAACGGATAAAAACAACTCCTCTGATATAATCGGCTCATGGGCATGTGGTATCTTAACCCACTCTTGTGGCGGAATCTGTATCCGCGCTGAATTTTTATAACTGGCAGTCCTTGTCTTTCCTTGTACTAGTTTTCCAGTGTAACACTCATTTGCTAAAATCCGGTAAACGCTTCTGACACTCCATCCCGCCTTTTTATCAGGAGAAGGATATGTATTTTTCCTGCAATAGTGTACAAGTTCCTTTACCGGCGTGCCATTTGCATATCGCTCAAAAAGTTCTTTAACAATTGATGCCTCTGGCTCTTTGAGTTTCAATTTGTGTGAATCCTCTGCGGACTTTTGATACCCAAATGGTGCATTGCTTCCAATGAATTCGCCATTGATTACCTTCTGATGCAGGATTTCACGCACGTTTTCGGAAATTTCCTGACAATACCATTCGTTGACAAGGGCGTAGATCTGCCTTGTCTTCTTGCCGCTTCGGCGCATCGGCAAGGACATGTTTCTCCCATTTTTATCTGTAATACCTGTATCTACTCCGTCCGTCACACCAATAAAACGAATATGAAGATATGGCAGTTCCCGATGGAGATATTGCTCGATATGTAAAAAATTTCTGGAAAAGCGTGACTGATTCTTTGCCAGAATCACATCAAAACAACCGCTTCGGGCATCTTTCATCATCTGCGCAAAGCCGGGACGTTCATCTGTCAGACCGGACATTGCCTCATCGGTATACTCTTCTACAATTGTAAGCTTATGCTCATCTGCATACCATTTTAAGAGTGCCCGCTGATTTTCAATACTTTCCCGCTTATCTTCCTTGCTCAACCGAAGATATAATGCTGCACGCATGCGCACCTCCTGACAATACCCGTACCTGTGAGCTTTTGGGGCAAACTCGCCCTCTCCTCTATTTTATGATGTTGGGGTCAAAATGCCTTTTGACCCCAACATCATTTATATGCCTCTGAAACGTCTCGTCTTCACCTTGATCGGCTTCGGCGGCTTCACATCGTGGCGATGATCGTACCAGTAGAAGAATTTATCGTAGCCCTTTGTGGCAATATCAATAATCATCGGTGCAAAGTTGACTGCCGCCAGCGTGACAATTACGCAGGTAAAATTCAGTCCGACAAGTTCCATCAGACGCTGTCCAAGCACCATCGCAACCAGATATGCCGTCTGCATCAAATAGATGACAAACTTGCGATACGCGGTCATCGGCGAATAAACCTGACGCAGCGTGATCAGATACACCCACCCGGTTGCCAGCACGCATACAGTAGAAAGCATCTCACGCGGTGTATCCAGCGAGTGGCCAACATTATTGATAATGGTGATCATTACTGTAATCGTAATAGCCGCTGGCATCGACATCCGAAGTACCTCGCGGAAGAAATGCTTGTTGACCTTCTGAAAGTTCGGCTCTAACTGCAATAGCATCGTCGGAATCGCAACGGCACAGCCATTGATAACCGACAGCTGAATCGGCTGGAACGGATAATTCTGTCCGATAATGATTGTCAATAATGCAGTCAATACAGAAAAGCCTGTCTTAATCAGGAACATAGAAGCGGCTGCCTTGATGTTGTTGATAACACGCCTTCCTTCATTTACAATGTGCGGCAACGATGCAAAGTCCGAATTCAATAGCACCAGATTGGCGGTATTTTTCGCAGCTTCACTTCCTGATGCCATCGCGATACTGACATCCGCATCCTTAAGTGCCAACACATCGTTTACACCATCACCTGTCATCGCAACAGTACGTCCATTTTGTTTTAACAGCTTCACCATCAGCTGCTTCTGCTTCGGCGTTACACGTCCGAATACCGAATACTTTAAAATGGCAGCCTCCATCTCCTCATCGGTGTGGATTGTTGTTGCATCAATATACTTATCGGCATCCTGCAAGCCTGCACGCGCCGCAATCGCTGCTACTGTTACCGGATCATCACCCGAAATGACTTTCAAATCAACACCCTGCTCCTCAAAATATCCCAGAATATCCGGTGCATTCTTACGGATTACATCAGTCATAAAAACGAATCCGACAATTTCAAAATCTTCTGCCAAATTGTAATCGGTCATCTCATTTTTGCTGTGTGCTACTGTAAGCACACGAAGACCCTGACGCGCATAGTCTGCAATTTTCTCAAGTACAGCAGGATCTGACTGTGGAAAAATAAACTGATAGGCACCCATCAGATAGGTTCCCTCGCCCTCAAACACGACGCCACTGAATTTGCGTTCAGACGAAAATGGCAATACAAGCTTTGTATTATCGGACAGATTCTTCTTATAATGCTGACGAAGTGCCTGAAACGTCTCATTTTCGTCCCCCAGTGCAGCTACCATCCTGCCCATCAGATATTCCAGATCCACATCGTCCTTTACAGCCTCCTCGCCCTGCACACACAGATGACCCTCCGTGATCGTTCCTGTCTTGTCCAGACACAACGTATCCACACGCGCCAATGTCTCGATGCAAAACAGTTCACGCACCAGTGTACTTCGTCTTGCCAGACGGACAGCACCGAGTGCAAGCGCCACACTGGTCAACAGTACCAACCCTTCCGGAATCATTCCGAGTACCGCCGCTACTGTATCGAGAGCTGCCTGCTCATATGTGCTGTGTGAGATCCAATATTGCTTGGCAAACAGTGCAATGCCAAGCGGCACAATAATAATACTGATCAGCTTTAGGATTGTATTGAGATTTCGCTGCAATTCCGTCTTATAGCGTTTAAATTGCTTTGCCTCTGCGGAAAGCTTTTCCATGTAACACTCATGTCCTACTGCCGTCAGCAAACATAATGCCTTGCCTGACGTGACAAAGCTTCCTGATAGTACCGTACTTCCACCTGTTTTATGAATGGAATCGGACTCTCCTGTCAGTAAAGACTCATTGACATCTATCTCTCCGTCCAGAATCACACCATCCGCCGGAATCTGTCCGCCACTCCTAAGCAAAATAACATCATCCTTTACCAATTCAGAAACAGTTGCTGACTTTTTAACACCATCGCGAATCACATCAGCATGGCTAACGGTCAGAATCTTCAACTTATCAAGGGTAATTTTTGCCTTGACCTCCTGAAAGATACCAATCAGCGTATTTGCAATGATGATGAAGATAAACAGCATGTTCTTATAGGAGTGAACTGATAAGACAAGCACAAGCAATACGATATTGATAAAGTTAAAAAACGTAAGCGTATTTCCCAATATAATATCCTTAATGCTTCGGTTGCTGGCATCCTGAATGGCATTTACCTGTCCATCCGCAACTCGTTTTTCTACCTCTGCCTGTGTCAGTCCCTGAAAGCGAAGCTCCCCATTTTCACCAATCTGAACGCGTGTGTGGTCCTGTGGGTGAAATCCATCTGCATTGTCCTGTGACTCAGATACGTTTTCGTCTGCCTGCGGCTCAGACTCCCCTGTGTGTTCTTGTGGATCGAACCTGTCTTGTGTTACTTTTTCCCTGTCGTCCATAAGCCCTCTCTTTCACTTTCATTCTTTTCTTGATCTTCGTATGAACAACTTCCAAAAACAATAAATCCTTTTCCGTTGTACACACAATTCTTATCTTAACATACGAATTTGGCAAATACAAGTTTTTCTGTTTTTTTTAAAGAAGTTTTAATTTTCTCTTCCCATTTCTGCCTTTCTGATATATAATACCCCTGAATCAAACGAGTCATACAATCGGAAAGGAGTTACTCTCTATGAGACACTTATTAAACCCATTGGATCTTTCCATGGACGAATTGACCAATATCCTTGATCTGGCCGGTGATATCAAACAGAACCCAGCCAAGTATGCACACAAATGCGACGGCAAACGTCTCGCCACACTTTTCTATGAGCCAAGCACACGAACCCGTTTAAGCTTTGAATCTGCAATGCTTAATCTCGGGGGTACTGTTATTGGCTTTTCTTCTGCCGACAACAGTTCGGCTTCTAAGGGTGAAAGTGTTGCCGATACTATTCGTGTCGTATCCTGCTATGCTGATATCTGTGCAATGCGCCATCCAAAGGAAGGTGCTCCAAAGGTTGCTTCCATGTTCTCCGGTATCCCGGTGATCAATGCCGGTGATGGTGGTCATCAGCATCCGACTCAGACACTGACCGACCTGTTCACGATCCGCACCTTAAAGGGTCATCTTGACAATATGACAATCGGTCTGTGCGGTGATCTGAAATTTGGCCGTACCGTTCATTCTCTGATTGAATCTCTGGTTCGCTATCACAACGTAAAATTTGTCCTGATCTCCCCACCGGAACTGCGCGTTCCAAGCTATATCCGCGATGAAGTATTAAAGGGATTTGAATTTAAGGAAGTTACGAATCTCGATGAAGTTCTTCCAAATCTTGACATTCTGTATATGACACGTGTTCAGAAGGAGCGTTTCTTCAATGAGGAAGATTACATCCGCATGAAAGACTGCTACGTTCTTACAAAAGAAAAAATGGAATTGGCAAAGGATGACATGTTAGTTCTTCATCCACTGCCGCGCGTAAATGAGATTTCCGTTGCAGTTGACAGTGATCCGCGTGCTGCTTACTTTAAGCAGGTTCAGTTCGGTGTCTATGTCCGCATGGCTCTGATCTTAACGCTGCTCGGACTTGCACCTGAAAAAATCTAAGAGATAAGAGATCTGAGGAGGAATAATATTATGCTGAATATCAGTGGTATTAATAACGGTGTCGTTCTCGACCACATCCAGGCAGGAAAATCAATGGAAATTTACCATTATCTGAACCTTCAGGATTTGGACTGCCAAATTGCCATTATCAAGAATGCAAAAAGCCGCAAAATGGGCCGCAAGGATATTATCAAGATCGAAGGAAGCCTTGATCTGCTGGATCTGGACGCACTCGGCTATATTGATCACAAGATTACTGTCAACATCATCAAGGACGGTGTGATCTGTGACAAAAAAGTTCTTCGCCTTCCAAAGCGTATCACGAACGTGATTCACTGCAAGAATCCTCGCTGCATCACTTCCATTGAGCAGGAACTGCCTCATGTATTTGATCTGACCGATGAGGCTAACAAGGTATATCGCTGCATTTACTGCGAAACCAAGCACAACTGATAATAATATTCTTATAATCAAAACCGCAATCCTATCGCTGCGTGCAATGATTCTGTTATTTTAAGAGAAAACGACCATCGGTTCATTATACTGCAAACCGATGGTCATTTTACATAACTCTTATTTTATTGTCGCTATTCACTGTCACTATTAGCAAATATATGATATAAGACATAATTAGACGCTTGAATCTTCATCGTGCAATTCTTGATACTATCGTTTTGCACGCCATACAGATCAATCTGAAACAGCTGCGTGTCTTTATCCGCTTTCGGATAATTTATATTTCTGTTCATGTATTCAATTAATTGGTCAATGTCATCCTCATTCATTTCCAGATCAAGGATCTTCCAATGGTCATTTTGACAATTTTTGTAAAAGTATCCTTCCTCCTGTATACTTAAAGTCTGATTTTGCATCTTCTCATTAACACTAATCTCTGTATCTTTTCCGTACAAATCCTTCAAACCTTCTTCTATTTTTACAATATCATCATCCATTTTAATCTGTACAAAATAAAGACCACTCGACTGAGTTCCGCCATCTACACCAATAATATTATCAGTTCCAATAGTAAATTCGATACTGGATGTCTTTGAAAATTCTGTTTCCACATTCTCATAAACAAGTGTCTCATCTAATCCACTTTCTGTTATTTTATCAGGCTCACCAATCAATTTACATATATCATCTGTTGTACACCCCCACTGTATCCATTGACCATCAATTTGAATTCCATCTGGAATATTATTCTCAGGCACATCCACGCCACTATTTATCATTAAAAATATTACCATAATGATAAGTTCAATAATCTTTCCCATATACTCAACTCCTCTATACACAGCCCAATTCACTCTTCACTATGAGTACTGCATTCAATGATTAATAGATGGGCTTCCACTATATTCTGAAACATCTCCGTTCGCGTAATATAATTTTATCATCGCCACTAATGTTTGAGCCCCAAAATTATAATATCCTGAATTTAAAGTCTTGCCATACGACACACCGTTCACCGGATTAGTCACAGAATTCGTTGCTAAATACTCATACGTACCATATTGTGGTTGCAAACTTGCAGAATACTCCATCTTTGTTACAGCAGTCGACACTCCAGAAAGTTCCGTATATTTTGCACTCATAGAATTAAACTTAACCTTTAAATTTTCTGCCGTTTGAAAATTTGTCGAACTCCATGTTATACTGACAGTGTTTGCTGCCGCAATACCATACTTCTGTCCAGACGCTGAATACGCCCCTGGTAAGGTACTCCTCAACACAATAAGCGTTTCTTCATATGTTCTATATGTAATGCCGTCACATTCGTCTTCGCTCATTAAAGTTGATGCCATTACATACGGTGTATCAACAACATCATCCAAACAATACTGAACTACATCTGCATTTGCCAACACATTCTCTGCAAACATTTCCATCTCTGTCGCTTCATAAATTTCACCAGTCACCATAAAGCACATTTCATCTGCAAAAATATCCATTCTCATGCTTATTATTGCAACACTAATGACAAGACTAAACATCATTACTCGCATTATCTTGCTCATGTTCTTACCATTTTTCATACAATATCCCCTTTCACCAAAACAAATTTGTGCTTCAAAAACCACCACTCACTCCATATTGTCCATTCCAACCACCTCTTCCTATAATGTCATGCCCTACGGAGTAAACTACCGCAAGCTACAGTTCTTGTTTGGATTTTGATTTTACTGACTCGCAGCTTTCACAGGAGACGGATATTCCGTGGACGCTCTCCACTGTATCACTCTGTTGGTCGTTGTGTGCTGATGCAGTGCTGTGCGCACTTCATCATTTTCGGGTTTCTTTCCAGAACTCTGCCCGATTTCAGATGCATCTGGAATCCGGCAAGGTTCTGGAACTTTGAGATAAAAGAACTTTTTTATGCCACCGCAGCTTCCTGCTCTTCCTGCCGTCTGATGTCCAGCAACATTTAACAGCCAACATCTCAGGCGTTTGCGCCCTCTGTGACTGATCTTGGTTTCTCCCTTATGCTTACCGGAACTACATGCCACCAGTCCCAATCTGCTCAGCTTCTGTAGTTCCTTCACATCGTCAAATCTTGAAATATCTCCCATCTCTGCAAGGATTCCGGAAAGTGTATTTTCTCCGATTCCAGATATTTATACTTTTCCTAATGCGTCCTTATACTCAGGAAAATAAATTTTCAGTTCCCTGTGC
>CAVJTU010000001.1:0-105653 GCA_963652495.1 uncultured Oscillospiraceae bacterium | reverse complement strand
AAAGGTCAGAAAGCCGATGCAAGCTTGCTTGCAAGAGGATTTTTGACCTCTTGATCCGCCAAAAACATCATTATATCACTTAATGATTGGGGATGCCGCAGCAGTTGCCACTCCCTCATTTTTGTGCTATGATACCAGAGAAAAATAAATTTGGGAAATCCTAGAAAATTCGATAAAAAATAAAAAGGAGACTACAAAATGAGTACTTCTATTTTAAACTGCCGCACCCAGGCGCAGCGTACCCCACTCGGCATCGACTGCGAATCCCCAACATTTTCCTGGCAGATGGCAACCTCACGAACCGGCGCAAAGCAGACCGCTTACCGCATTCTCGTTTCAAAAGACGAAAAACTGACCGCACCAATCTGGGACAGCACGCTTATAAAAAGTGACAAACAGCACACCACATTAAAGGCTGACTGTGCCTGTCTCGAACCTTCTACCCGCTACTACTGGAAAGTCTGCGTATGGGACGAAGATAATACGATGCATGAGAGCGAAACGACCTGGTTTGAGACCGGTCTGATGGGAAAGGAGCCTTCTGTATGGAACGGTGCGCAGTGGATTGGCTCTCCAAAAAAGACTACAAATACTGCCTGCCTGTATTCCTACCGGATGACGGTTGATTTTAAGACAGATATCGGCAGCAAAGCTGGCATTGTCCTCTCCGCTCGCAACAAAGATAACTATGTCTTATTTGATGTGGACATGGACAGCCGAGTCCTGATGATCTATGAATATTGCGATAACGCATGGGACGGCAGCACGGCAGAGGGGCATATTCCGACTGTTGCTGTTTTGGGAAATAAAAATGGCTATCCTATCCATAAAGAAGCTGTTTCTGAAGGCTGTGAACACGACTGGAATACAATCTCTATTACTGTAGATAACCGAGAAACTTCTGTTTCTATTAATAATATAACCATACTTGATAAAGAAGCAGAGCTCATGCCAAATGCCGGATTTTTTGTTCCACGCCGTGCATGCTTGTTCTCTGTCGGCTTCAAGCAGTTCGAAAGCACCGCTTACTACGACAACTTGGTCATCTCTGACCCGAAAACAAATACCATATTCCAAACGGAAAGCTTTGCAGATGAATCCGGTATTTTCTCGATACTCGGTACCTGTAAGGATGGTATCCTGATCGTAAAAAATCAGTTTGAACTGGCATGCCCTGTTCCGGCTGTAAATCTGCTCGGCTCCTTCCACGCTGATTCGTCAAAAGAAATTGCCTCTGCACGCCTGTATGCGACAGCACGCGGCTCCTACCGTGTAAAAATAAATGGTATTGACGCAGATGACAGCTTCTTTGCGCCAGGCTTTACCGATTATCGTCTGCGCATCTTCTACCAGACATACGATGTGACAAAGCTTTTGCATGCAGGTGAAAACCAGCTGTTGGCAGTTATCGGAAAGGGATACTACAGTGGGTACTGTGGCTACAGCGGCCCAATGAAATATGGCGAACAAAATTCTTTTCTGGGACGTTTGATCGTTACTTATACAGATGGAAGCAAGGACGAACTTGTAACAGACGATTCCTGGCTCTTTACCGACAAAGGTGCTGTCGTAGATTCCGATTATCTGGATGGTGAAAATTATGATGCACGTCTGCTGCCTGCAGATCTGACACACATTGACAATGCAGACAATCGCTGGGCAGCTTGCGGCATTCTGCCTTGGCCGGGTGAACCGGTTCCGACAAATGGTACTTTTGCGCATCCAGTAAAATTTGAGCTGACCGCACAGGAAGGCCCGTCTGCCGTAGTTGAGCGCGTGCTGACACCCGTTTCCATGCAGGAGATTCCATCTGGTCACTTTGTCTATGATCTGGGTCAAAACATGGTCGGCACGATACGTCTACATTTAAAGGGTACTCGCGGTCTTTCGATTAAGCTTCGCTACGGCGAAATGAGCTATGCAAATGGCGAGATTTATATCAAAAATATCCGCTCCGCCGCGAACACCGATACTTATACGTTTCGTGGGGATGAAAACGGCGAGACTTTCGTGCCGTCCTTTACGTCTCACGGCTTCCGCTATGTGGAGATTACCGGAAATGGCTGTATGCTGTCTGCTATTGGCTGTGTTGAAAGTCTGGAAGGTCTTGTCCTTTGCAACACACCTGACACAACTGGAAACTTTGAATGCTCAGATCCGTTAGTAAATCAATTGCAGAGCAACATTCAGTGGGGTCAGCGTGGAAATTCTCTTCTGGTATACACCGACTGCCCGCAGCGAAATGAGCGTATGGGTTGGACCGGCGATGCACAGGTCTTCGCACCGACTGCCGCCTTCAACATGGATGTTCAGTCCTTTATGAATAAGTGGCTTCTCGATGTTCGTGACGGCCAGCTGATGTATAACCGCGAAGGCGCTGTTCCAGATACCGCACCGCTTGGCGGCGATAATCGTCCGGCTGGATGCGCTGGCTGGGCAGATGCTTCGGTAATTGTTCCGTGGGAAATGTATCTTGCTTACGGTGATACTCGCGTGTTAGAGGAAAATTATGAATGCATGGCGCGCTGGATTGCCTATCAGAGTCTGGATTCCCGTCAAAATTGCGGTCTTCGCACCGTTGACAAAATTCCGCGCCCGGATCAGTCCGATCTTTCCACAAAGCCATTTCTTCAGGTACAGCAAAGCCGCGGCGATCATCTGACTTTTGATGAGTCCACACCATTTATTTTGACAGCGACTGCTTATGCCGCTTACGTTGCCGATCTGATGGCTCGTATTGCCCGCATTTTGGGAAAGACAGACGATGTTTCTCTTTATCAGAAACGCTTTGAGGATATCCGCACCGCATTTCAGGAGGCATGGGTTCAGCCGGATGGATCCCTCGCTTACTGGGGCGAGATGAGCAAGGGCATCCCTCAGGCAGATAGCACGATCATTAATCAGACACGCTATAGTGAAGAGAAAGGAAGCATCCACCATCCGAGCCAGACTGCCTATGCACTTGCGATTGACTTTCATTTGATGCCAGAAAAGACAATGGAGCAGACAATTTCGTACTTTGTTGAGTCAATTCATCGAAGAGATGATCATCTATCTGTCGGTTTCCTTGGAATCAGCCATCTGCTTCCGGCACTGACAAAGTGCAATCAGACTGAGCTTGCCTTTACTTTATTAGAGCAAAAGGGAAACCCGGGATGGCTCTACAGTGTCATCAATGGTGCCACTACGATCTGGGAACGTTGGAATTCGTACATTGCAGAGACAGGCACCTTCGGCGACGTATCCATGAACTCCTTCAACCACTATGCATATGGTTCGATCGGACAATGGCTGTACCGCACTGTCCTTGGTATTCAGACCGGAGAAGCAAAAGATGAGGCCGGGTATCATCGCATCTTCTTAGCACCTTCCTGGGGCGGCACGCTGACCTGGGCAAAGGGCGAGCAGGAAACGCCATTTGGCAAGATCGTTTCCTCCTGGGAAAAGAAAGACGGCTCCATCATTTATCGCTGCTCGATTCCGGCAAATACAACGGCTCGGCTGACGCTTCCGGCTGCAGATCATAATCAGGTACAGATCCTTGAAGGTGCTGCTATGGCGGATATTGCACCATATGGTGTGGCTGTTTTTGAGCTGGTAAGCGGAAGTTATGTATTTGAAATTCATTAAAAGCAGCCTTTAACAATTGAAGCAGGGACTTACTTGATTCGGTTACGTTACGAAAGTGTTTTATTGATCATCTTTATGTCTTTTTTGATGATACAAAAACGTACAAATCAAAACCGTAACCGGAACACTTAAAACTACGCCAAAGCTTCCGGCAAGTCCCTGCATAACTGCAATGCCGATATTGTTCGAGTTAATGATCTGCTGATATGGAAGATCATAAGAATAATCCAACAATAACATACTTACGTTGCTTCCAACAAAAGCAAGAATCAATGTGTTGCTGTCCGTTCCCATCATATCACGGCCAATACGAAGACCGCTGCGAAACAGTTCCATCCGTGTCATGTCCATTTTCTGGGTATATATCTCCTGCATGGAACTGCTGACGGACATTGCCACATCCATCACTGCGCCCAGTGCTGAAATCAAAAGACCAGAGAAAAGCAGTCCGCCCACCTGAATGCCGTTTGTATTCCACATCGTCATCAGACTTTCAATATCCGATACGTTATAGCCATTAATTCCGGAGGCCATACTGAATAACTTAGCTGATACACCTGCGATCACAACACCAGCCAATGTTCCAAGCGTTGCCGCTATTGTCTTTCTTGTCGCACCTCCGATGAAAAACATCGTGACAAGCGTTGTCAAAAAGCAGACAAATACTGACACCCAAAATGGTGAGTAATTCAGATAAATCAACGGCAAATATACAAATATCATGCAAAAAAAGGTAAAGACAAGACCAAGACAGCCTTTAATTCCCTGCTTGCCTCCTATGATGACAAGAGACAACAGATACAGCAGCGCAAAGATATAGACGACCCATTCGCGATCCTGTGCATATACGCTTGCCACAGTTGTCTCTCCTGCCACACTTTGCATGACAATTACTTTCATTCCTTCTGTGCATGCTGCACCAAACAAAAAGCCTGCGCTGCTCGTGATGTCAAGCTCTTCTCCTTTTCTCACACCCGTAAGCATACGCACACGAACCTTCTGTTCGCCGACACGGCTGCCATCATCCTGTACGTTATCCTTCAACACTTCTATGACAACGGCTTTTTCAAATGTCTGTCCGGCACGGACTACCAGCTCCGTTTTCTCCACCTGATTGATCTTCCAGACGAATGCCGCGAACAGACACACTGCAAATAGAATCAGAAAATACCAGACCTTGCCATGTTTGGCAGCGGATCTGGTATTCAATTTATACTTTCCGAACAATTACTTTGCTGTGCTTGTTGTCTCTGCACTTACTGATTCATCAGACTCGCTGGCAGCACCTGTCTTCTGAATTGTGAATGCATCATCAATCGTCTCTACACTTCCATCTTCCAATACCTGATATGTGCTGATGGAAAAGCTGTCCTCCGTCATAGTGATTACAGAGTAACTTGGGAGCCAGTTCTGGCTGCGAACTGCAATGTAGTCCTGCTGTGAACTGATAAGCTCATAATACTTAGAACCGGACGCGGAGTTTGCTGTCATATACAGAACACCCTGCGGATCGGTCACAGTATCGCCTTCTACATCCTCGATTGTGTAGCAGTTATTATCTGCCTGAAACGCTTCAAGTGCAGCTTCTGCATCGGTATCGCCCTCTTCCGGAGCCAGCTCGATCTTCTCTCCACTCTCAACATTTGTTGCGTGATCCCAGTCGTAATCACTTCCGTCCTCATTTAATGAGAACTCATAAGACTGATGGGTCTGTCCATCTCCGTACAGAAGCTTAGAACGGCTATAGGTGTGGTCATGACCCTGAAGAACTACATCAATGTCATAGGAATCAAAGATTGGTGTCAGCTGGGTACGAAGGATCATACCATCGGTATCGGAGTGATCCAGACCACTTCCGTAGATGTCCTGATGAATCGTTACAACACGCCATGCGGTATCCGGATTTGCCTCAGTTGCTTCCTTGATCAGCTGCTCATGCTCAGCTACGTTGTAATTATTTGTATTCAGCACAATGAACAGTCCATCGCCATATGTGTAGTAATAATCACCGCCTGCTGCAGTTGTTCCGTAGTCAGATGCATTCGGGTTGTTGAAGTGATAGGTATAGTCTGCATTTAAGGAATCATGATTTCCAATAGTGGTTGCCGTTGCCAGACCTGTTAAAACATCAGATGCCAGATAAGCAGCGTACTCTTCTTCCTTTGCCTTTCCTGTCTTATTCACCTGGTCGCCTGCTGAAATCATAAAGTTGATATCAGGATTCTGCTCTAATGCGGCAGTCAGTGTGCGGTTCCATGCGAATCCATCATTTCTTGCTGCTGTATTTGCTGCGCCCTCATCATTTACCAGGTCCTCTCCATTCTGAGACTGCCCCTTTGATGCACCGATCTGCGGATCACCTACATACAGAATCTTAACAGTATCAAGGCTCTGTGTCTTATATTCGCATACTTTGCTCTGCTCACCATTTTTCTCTACGGTATAGTAATACGTGGTATTTGGTTCAAGTCCTGTTACGGTTACATGATTGTATTCGTACGCAGTGTCACCTGTCAGGCTGGTATCCACATCTCCTGCTGTTCCGGTAAATGCCTCTAACGCATCCTTATCGGTTCCAAAATGAACGACCGGTGTTGCCTCGCTGTCAGTCTTCTCGCTGTACCATGCGAAGTTTAGCTTTGTCTCATCCTCCCCTGGTGTGATGGAAACCATTGTGAAATCTGCGCTTGTCTCCTCCCAGTTTGCGACCCACTCGTCCCATCCAGACTCTGCTCCTGAAACGCTGCTGTCATTGTAATGATCGGTTCCGGCAAATGCTCCTGTACAGGCACCTGTCACTGCGATTGCTGTCATTAAAACGGTAAGTGTTTTTCTTCTCATAACCATGGACTCCTTCCATTGTTCCAATCACTTTTTCTTATTTTTTCATTGTCTTATTCTTGTCATCTTGATCTGCCTCTTCTTTTTGCAGATTATCAATGATGGATAGTTGGCTGAAAAGAACTGTTTGGGCCCGCTGCATTTCTTTCTTTGCCGTCTCGAAATATAGCACTCTTGTTTTATATTGTCAATTCAATTCAGTTTATTTTTTCACATTTTACCTTCTATTTACACAGTGATTTCATGTCTGATACGCTTCTTACCTGTTGTTTTCATATTCTGTTCTAGCGAACTTATTCTTGAGCACACCACACGACGTGTCGGACAGGATTTTTTGTGAAAACATGGAGAATAGAAAAACAGAAGGTGTATACTCAACAGTACCCACCTTCTGCGTTATTGTTTTTATAATCCTAATTTTACTTTGTCAACGAATCCAAATACTGTTCATATGTCTCATACAGATCATCCGATGTAAATGCAGCTGTCTGGCAGAAATGGAAATTCTCCCATATTTCCTCAGAAATGGCAACCGGATGTTCCTTCGCATAGTCTATGAAGCTTTGCGACCATGCTGCATAACGAAGTTCTCCCAATACCTTACTCTCATTTGCCGCACTGAGTTCCTGATCAAAGTCATCAACACATCGGATCAGATAATAATTTTCCTCCGTCTGGATAATGTCACTGACATCGCCATCGCTCATGTAAATCGCTGTCTCCTCCAAAAGCGGATTGAGCGTTCCGCGGCTGACCTGATACTCGATCTGTGAGAAGCGGCTGACTTCCTTTGCCACACTCTCAAAATCTTCGCCCGATGAAATACGTTCTTTGGCACGTTCAATCGTTTCTAGTGTCGGCGATGCAATCAACTGAAGAATCATGACACGCTTATCATTATCGCTGACTTCAGCATTGATATCGGCGCTGAGCACATTGATTGCTTTCTGTGCAATGCGATATTTTTCGTATAACGATACTACTTTTGATTCATCTCCCTGCACATACTCTTTTTCCGCTTCGGACAGACTGCCGTAATAATCCGCTGCCGCCGCCTGGCACGAAACTTTGTCAGTCTCATCGAACGTTACGCCAAGTCCGGATGCCATATCATTCAGCAAAACCAACGCGCATAACTCTTCCTTTACTCTTCCATCACGCAGATAGTCTGAAAAATCACTCTGTCCAGCCTCTTCATTCCAAAAATCAGTCTCTCCCATATTTTCATAGTACAAATTATAGCGTGTCTGAAAATCCAGAAAAATAAAACTGCACTCTTGTAAGCTCAGTCTGGTCTTTGTACCGCTAAGGAGAATATGATCTGTCAGTGAGGTTGAAAGCACCACACCCTTGCAACCGCTAAGGCAAAAAACAGCAAGACATACTGCCAAACCAATCCTATGTTTTTTCAATAGTACTTCCTCTTTTCCATTGCAATGTCTTCAAATTCCCTAGGAACTTAAAACGGCTTCGATTCTTTGTCGCGGGAACGAATGCAATACAGCATTCCACTCTTAAAAGAAACGGTTGCTTTCCTGTCGTGAATCTCGTTACTGATGCAGCGCGTACTTCCTTTTTTCAGTGTAAAGTCCGTAACGTTATAAGCAAAGCCATCCAACGTAATTCCTATCGTCTGATCTGTGTAAGACAAAAAGGAGACATACTTCCAGTTTTCCATTTTCTCTAACACCGTCGGTTTGTTTAACAGGCGAATCCGATTTTGCGGATCGATAATCTCACATTCAATTCCTTCCTGAAGCGGCATACTAAGAAGTTCCAGATTCCCCAGCATATGGTCGATACGACCGCCTGTTGCTCCTGCAATCCAAATGACATCAGGCTTTTGCTTCATTGCAAACTGCACAGCAAGCTCTGCGTCCGTCTCATCCTTTTGTGGTGGAAAAGCAAACAGGCGCGTTTTTCCATTTTTCTTAAATTGTGAGAGAATGTCCTCTGACACCGTATCAAAATCGCCTAATCCGCAATCACATGGAATCTCAGCCTCCAAAACTGTTTTAAGTGCTCCATCTGCCGCAACGACAATCTGTGGCCCCAGTTTCTCATAACACGTCTTCAAGAACAGGGCATCAAGCGTTCCGCCCAATACCAGCAATATTTTTTTCATTTTTCACTCCCACCGTTCATTGCCATCAACAATCCGTGCACATTTTCCTTGATGTCACCTTTGAATACGCAGCTTCCGCTGACAAGAATATCACTTCCTGCATTTGCTGCTTCCGATGCCGTTTCCAGACAAATCCCACCATCGACCTCAATCAATACAGAATCAACAAATCCATGCTCATTCAGATACCGGCGAAGTGTTTCCACCTTTTTTGTCACAGAATGGATATACTTCTGGCCGCCAAACCCTGGCTGTACCGTCATCGCAAGAACCATATCTGTCAAATGAAGATACGGGTACACCGCTTCCACCGGTGTGCCCGGATTGATCGCAAGCCCTGCTTTGCAGCCACACTCACGAATCAATTTTAACGCAGCCTCCACATCCTCACACGCCTCAAGATGAATGGTAATCATGTCACTTCCCGACTCGGCAAATTCTTTGATATAACGAATTGGATCCTGAATCATCAAATGAACATCAAACACACCAGAAAATGCCTTTCTGAGTGTTTTGATAACAGGAAATCCAAAAGAAATACTGGGGACGAAATGACCATCCATCACATCGATGTGAAGCCATTCTACATCTGCCTCCTTCAATTCCTGAAGCTGTTTCTCCAGACAGGAAAAATCTGCTGATAATAAAGATACTGCCAAGTCTGCCATATAACTGCTGTCCTCTCTTCTTTCTGCTATTTATATCGTCTCACTGCATTTAATTCTTTATAAAAAGCAGTATAGCTTTCATACCGCTTCTGACTGATTTTTCCCTCCCTGACCGCTTCTTTGATGCCGCATGACGGTTCTGAAATATGTGAACATCCTGTAAAACGGCAATGACCAAGATACGGAGCAAACTCCGGAAATAAAAGTTCAAGTTCTTCCTTTTCCAGCGAAAGCACATCCAGCGAACTAAATCCCGGAGTGTCAAACAAAAATGTCTGATGTCCCAGATAAAAGATCTCGGAATGTCTGGTCGTATGCTTTCCTCTCTTTATTTTTTCACTTACGGCTCCTGTATCCATCCCTGCCTCCGGGCAGAAATGATTGACAAGCGTTGACTTGCCGACACCGCTTGGTCCCGCAAATGAAGTAACCTTGCCTGCTAAGAGCGCCGCTAACCGCTGATAGCCTTCCTGCTGCAGATTATGACAATCTGTAAAGCATACCGGATACCCAGCCGGTCCGTAAGTATTAAGCACTTCCTCTTGAAAATCAGGTGCTGCCAGATCGGCTTTTGTAAAGCACAGAATAACCGGCACGTTTCGTTTCTCCATCAATACCAGAAAACGATCCAGCAAATTAAAATTGGGTTCTGGCTCACGACAGGCAAACACGATCACAGCCTGATCAATGTTGACAACCGCTGGGCGAAATAATTCGCTTCTTCGGGGAAGAAGTTCCACAATAGAGCCTTTCTTTTCCTCCTCATCGAGCACTTCTATGACTACTTCATCTCCCACCAGCGGTTTTTTGTGATCCTTACGAAAAATCCCTTTGGCTTTACACTCATACTGTGCCTCATTTTCTGCCTGTACGTAGTAAAAACCGGCAATTCCCTTGATGATCTTTCCCTGCATCTTATACTTCCTTAATTCCTTTACTCATTTGCATTCGTCTGCTCATTTCCCAGTTGCTGAGTTATTATTTTCACAAGCACTCTACTGTGCTTGCGGTGCATTGCCTGAATCCAAAGCCTGTCCGGCTCCGGATTCGATATCCTGCGATGCATCGGAACTCAATGCAGCATCGGAGCTTGGTGTCGTATCTGGCACAGCATCACTGCTCGGTGCAGTCTGCTCCGGCCCCGTACTGATATAGATAACTACGGTATCTCCCGCATGAAGGGAACCGTCCGCACTGGTCGAAGACCATCCGATTACACAGCCAACAGCCACATAATCACTCGCCTGATACTGAATCTGTGCGCCAAGACCCAGACCTGCCAATGTCGAAGTTGCCTGATCCTGTGACATATTCGTCAGCGCCTCTGCATCAAGACCGACTGCCGGCGGTCCCACACTCACGATTACTCTTACAGTAGAGTACTCTGGTACGGACGTACCACCCTCTGGCACCTGACTGATAACAGTTCCCGCTGGAACGGATGTACTTTCCTCGTACTCAACGGAATAATACAAATTCGCCGCACCGATCGTTGCATACGCATAACCTTCTGCTGAATTACCGACAACTCCCGGAACCACTACCATCTTCGGTCCAAGGCTGATGGAGAAATCAATCGCAGTTCCACTTTTCTGACTGCTATCCGGATCCAGACTCTGACCGCATACAAGACCAACATCAGTACTGTCACTGTTGACCTCGCTGATCGTACCCACAGCAAAACCTTCATTCTGAAGCTTTGCTATGGCCTGCTGCTTTGACATGCCGTAAAGATTCGGAACGGTAATATACTCCGGTCCGAGGCTGACATATACCTTAAGTGAATCGCCTGCCTCCAGATATCCCTCATCCGGATCCATACGAAGCACCATATCCTTTGTGTAGGTCTCGCTGTACTCTCCGATATATTCCACATCAATATCCTTAAAACTTCTCAGATAATACTTCAGAATACTAACGTTTCCATTGACATAAAGCTTACTGTTAACCTCAAATTTATCACTTCCCAGACTTAAGTATACCTTAATGGAACTGCTCTTATCCACTACAGTACCCTCATCATACTGCTGACGGCATACAACTCCTGTCACATACTTGTCTGAATATTCATATGTTCTGGCAAGTACGATCTTAAGCCCAGCCTCCTTCAGCGCTTTTGTTGCCTCAGTGATCGTCATTCCAAGAAGATTCGGAACCTTTGCTCTGCCAGTTGCTTCATCCCCTGATTCATCCTCATAGGTAGAAACATCTGCATCATTTTCCTTCGTTGTTACAGTATTGCTCTTATTAGAAGATACACTAGCCGGTGTGCGCTGAAACGCACCGGAAAGAGAACCAACAATGTATACCAGCATGACAAGCATCGCTACACCGAGCACAGATCCAATGCCTGCTAATACTTTATCAAACATCGTCACGTCATCCGGATCACGCCTTGCCTTTTTGCGAGATTGTTTCTCTCTTTTCGTTTTCTCTTTTCTATAAGCTTCCTCAGAAAACTTATTTTCCTGATTACGGTCATTATAAGGCTCAAACTCAATTGATTCTGAGCGGCTGCGCTGCTGACTGGCAGCAGTCTCACGCGCCAAAGACCGCCTGATTGGCTGGCTCTTTAAGCTTTTTTCTGCATATGCATTATTTTCACGTACCGTATGCTCAGAACGTTTGCGAATGTCTCGCATCTGCTCATCGCTCATCACAGTCGTCTCACCCTTTGCCACCTCTTCAAGCTGCACAAAATGGACAAAGCGCTCATTTGGTGCGACAAGCGCATGACGCAGATCCTTGATCAGATCGACGCAGCTGGAATAGCGCTGATTCGGACGCTTCTGTGTACACTTAAAAATGATCTGCTCAAGTGCAACCGGAACACTTGGCTCAATATTACTCGGCGGCACCATAGCCTCGTTGATATGTGCAATCGCCACTGCCACTGTCGTATCGCCGTCAAACGGCACACGGCCTGTCACCATCTCATAGATTGTGATTCCGAGAGAATAGATATCGCTTCTCTCGTCGCAATAGCCGCCTCTTGCCTGCTCCGGTGAAATGTAATGCACGGAACCTGCTGCCCCGTAGAGATTCGTTGTCTCATCTGTAATCGCTCTTGCAATACCGAAATCAGCCACCTTAATGCGGCCATCCTTTGAGATAATAATGTTCTGCGGCTTGATATCACGATGAACGATATGACGCTTGTGCGCCGCTTCAAGTCCCTGTGCCACCTGAATGGCGATTCCGATAGACTCCTTCGTGCCTAATTTTCGCTTTCTTGTGATATACTCCTTCAACGTAATGCCATCGATCAGTTCCATGACGATGTAGTGCGTGTTATCCTCCTCGCCGACATCGTAGACACTAACCACATTATTATGTGACAAACCTGCCGCTGCCTGCGCCTCCATACGAAACTTCGCGACAAAGCTCTTATCTTTACAGAACTCTTCTTTTAAGATCTTGATCGCCACCAGGCGGCCCAATTTCCGGTCTCTTGCCTTGTAGACATATGCCATACCGCCTGAACCGATCTGCTCAAGAATTTCATATCTGCTGCTCAGAATTGTTCCTGTTCGTATCATCCTATCCTCCATAACCCTCTTCAGGTACTACTCCACTGCTGCCAAAATAACAGAGATATTGTCCTGCCCTCCATTATCGTTGGCCTGTTCAATCAGAACATTTGTCTTTTCCTCCAGTGAGGCTGCACTCTTTACGGTTTCAAGAATGATATCATCGCCGACCATATTGGTCAAACCATCCGAGCACAGCAAAAGCAGATCTCCCGGTACGACAGGTTCCTCAAAAATATCTGCTGAAGTATAATCATGGGAGCCAAGTGCTCTCGTGATTATATTTTTTTTACTTTGGTATTCCTCCGAATCTCTGGTAATCAATCCCTTACGATACATCTCCTCCACATAGGAGTGATCCTTTGTGATCTGACGGATCGTATCGGAAATCAGATACAATCTGCTGTCACCGATCTGAAAGACATGAAGCTTGCTCGCATCATCCACAAATGCCAGCGTCAGCGTAGTTCCCATTCCTCTGTACTCTTCATACTCCCGCGACTTCTCATAGATTCGACGGTTTACCAAACGAATCGCATCGCTCACAATCAGCAGTGGGTTTTCATAAGCTGACTCGCTGATGCACTCCACCAGCTTCTCCACCGCGTAGCGTGATGCAAAATCCCCTGCTTTATGACCACCCATACCGTCAGCCACAATCAGCAGATTCGGCAGTTTTCCCACCGGCTTATCGGATGCAAAAACAGAATCCTGATTCTGTGAACGCATCCTTCCTATATCACTTTTACAACTAATCTGCATTCTAAAAACTCCTTTATGTATGTTGTTCTAGATAGCTTTTTCGGAGTTGTCCGCATGCGCCGTCTATATCGCGGCCCATTTCCCTTCTAATAGTAACATGTATTGCACTTTTTTCAAGCAATTTTTTAAATTTCTCTATCTGAATCTGTCCGGACTGGACATAGTTTCGTTCTTTAATTGGATTCACCGGAATTAAATTGACATGACACGGAAAGCCATTTAAGAGATTGGCAAGCTGTCTTGCCTCATTTTCATTGTCATTGACTCCGGCTACAAGGCTGTACTCAAATGTGACACGCCGGCCTGTGACCTCAAAATAGTTCTTGCATGCAGCAAGTACATCCTGAATGCGATACTTATTGGCAATCGGCATCAATTCCTTTCGCACCATATCATTTGGCGCATGTAACGACAGCGCGAGTGTTACCTGACTGTGACGCGCGGTCAGTCGCTCAATTCCCGGAATCAGACCGCAGGTGGAAATCGTCAGATTTCGCTGGCTGATGTTCAAGCCCTCCTCGCAGGAAATCAGATCCAGAAAGCGAAATACATTCTCAGTATTGTCAAATGGCTCTCCAGACCCCATTAATACGACATTTGAAATACGTTCCCCGATATCCTTCTGAATCCGGTAAATCTGTTCAAGCATCTCACTCGGACGAAGACTTCTGACCAGTCCGTCGAGTGTGGACGCACAAAAGCGGCAACCCATACGACAGCCGACCTGTGTGGAAATGCATACTGAGTTTCCAAAATGGTAGCGCATCAATACGCTCTCGATCACATTTCCGTCAGGGAGACGAAACAGATACTTTCTTGTTCCGTCTATTGAAGAGATCCGCACATCAACCGGCTCAAGCACAACAAAATCAGCCTGCTCCTTCAATTTGCTTTTTAGTGCACCGGACAGATTCGTCATCTCATCAAAAGAGGAAACAAGATTCTTATGCATCCAGCCATACAGCTGTTTTGCCCGGAACCCCTTCTCTCCCAGTGCTGTCACCCATGTTGTCAGTTCCGGCAATGTCATAGATTTAATATCTTCTTTCATTTCGTCCTCCTAAAGTTATTTTACTTACGGTTCACAGGGAATTTTATGAAACGCCCCGGTGGTGGTTTCGTCTGCGAACCGGATCCGTGCGCCTCGTGAAGGACAGCCACCTCAAGGCTTGCCATAAACAAGCTAACCCATAAACTACGTCACTTCTTACGAAGTCGTGCGACAAAGAATCCGTCACACTGATTTTGTCCCGGAAGCAGCTGCAGCATACCGCTTTCCGGAGCGTTGCCTTCGATTTTTTCTTCAATAAACGGTGCAAGACTTTCAAGCTCAAATGGCATCTGTGACAACAGATAACGAACGTTCTCCTCATTTTCCGCCGGATTGATCGTGCATGTGCTATAAACCAGAACACCGCCCGGCTTTACAAGCTGCGCCGCATTCAAAAGAATGGTTCGCTGCAAAATGACAAGCTGCTCTAAACGCTCTTTTGTCAGCTGATACTTAATATCCGGTTTTCTCGACAAAATACCAAGCCCGGAACATGGCACATCTGCCAGAACAAAGTCTGCTGTCTCTTTTTTCGCTTCGTCAAGTACACAGGCATCCCACTGCTCGATCTGCATATTGTCGGCATGACAGCGCTCCTTGTTTTCCTCTATTAATTCCAGCTTGTCCCATGAAATATCGCGGCTTAACACATTTGTCGTGCCGCCCTGTGCCTTTGCAAGATGAATGCTCTTTCCACCCGGTGCGGCGCACATATCAATACAAAAGCTGCCCGGTGTCGGTGCCACACACTGCGCGGCAAGCGCGGAGCTGATGTCCTGAATCTGAATCAAGCCATCCTTAAAAACCTGTGTACAGCGAATATCGCCTGCATCAACCAGCTCCAGACAATCCTTCGCATATGGTGCTTTTTTTACCTGAATACCTTCATTTTCTAAAGATCTGATAATCTCTTCCATACTGCTCCCGGATGTATGACAATGTACGTACATCCGATGACCGCTCTGTGAGACAACGCTCTCTAAATATGCAGTCACTTTTTCCTTTGGATACCAGTTCATCAACTCATCATACAACCATTTCGGAACAGAATACAAAATGGGCGGCTGATCGCTCCAGTCAAGTGACGGGATCAGCGCTGCCATCTTTCGCACTACTGCATTGACAAAGCCCTTTAACGATCCAAAACCCTTCTTTGCCGCCAGCTTTACTGCCTCGCTGCAAACTGCATGCGCTGGAACGTTCATATATTTTAGCTGATAGGCCGCCATACGAAGAATGTTTCGGATGACAGGCTTTTGCTTGGATGCCTTCACCGATGCGGCCCTGTCAATAATCGCATCAAGTTCAAGCTTTCGCTCCACACAGCCTCTTGAAAGTCTGGCGATGAAGGAACGCTCCTTCTTTGGCAGATAACTGTATTTGTCAAGCGCCTGACGGATCACGATATGAGAAAACTGATCCTTCTCCAACACTTCAAGCAAGATCGCAAGGACGATCTCTCTTTCATTTTCTCTTTTTGTCGTCTCAGTCATCCCTGCGTCTTCCTCCTGTTAAGATCAGCAGACGAAGCAGCTGTAAAATGGATGCCGCCGCACTGGCTACATACGTAAGTGCTGCTGCCTTTAACACATTCGCAGTCTGTCCAACCTCGTCTCCGACAAGGATATGCTGCTGATCGAGCAATTTGACAGCACGTCTGGAGGCGTTGATCTCTACCGGAAGCGTTACCAACTGAAATAATACAACAAGACTAAACAAAAGCAGTCCGGCATTTAATAAAAGGGTACCGGTAGAGCTGTTAATAAACAATCCAATCACAATTAACGGCCAAGATAAATAGGAGCCGAAATTCACCACCGGAACCATGGCACTGCGAATAGACAACGGCACATAGCCCTTTGCATGCTGCATGGCATGACCACACTCATGAGCGGCAACACCCACTGCAGCAACCGTGGATACATTATATACGGCATCCGACAGGCTAAGTGTTTTGTTTCTCGGATCGTAATGGTCCGTCAGATTGCCCGATACATGCCGAACCTGCACATCGTAGATACCCTGTGAATGCAGCAGACGCTGTGCCGCCTCTGCTCCTGTCAGACCACTTCTTGCATGTACAGATGAATAACGGTTAAATGTACTGTTTACAAGTGCAGATGCGCCGATGGAGAGCAGCGCACCGATTAAAACAAGTATATAAGTAGGATCCCAGTAATAATATGGCATATTTTTCACCTCCGTGATAGTCTCGTATTTCTGGTAATTCTAGTATACCGATTCTTATGCCTCTCCTAATTTTTCTCCCTGTGCCATCGGATAACCTCTTAAGTAGGCATCCACCGCCATGCTCTTCTTTCCCTCCGGCTGAAGAGTGCGAAGCGACAATGCGCCGTTTCCAGTCTTTACAATCAACTGCTTTTTATCGGATACCAAAACGATGCCCGGTACAGCTTCTTTTTGCTCGTCTGACAGCGCATCCTGTGCAATCACATCGCAGTCCCAAATCTTTACGGTTTTTCCATGAATCTTCGTAAAGGTGCCCGGCCAGGAATTTAACCCACGTACAAGACGCTCAATCTGAACAGCGTCCATCGTCCAGTCGATATTTCCCATCCATTTTTCCAGCTTCTGTGCATAGGTGCTTTCCTCCTCGCACTGCGGAATGCGCACGGCACTTCCATCCTCAAGCTGATCAATCGTTTTTAAAAGAAGAGGGCCGCCCAGCACACAAAGACGATCATGCAGCGAATCTCCTGTTTCTTTCGGATCAAGCGTAATCGTCTCCTTTAAGAGCATATCTCCTTTGTCAATCTCGCGGCTCATATACATCGTCGTGACACCGCTTTCCTTCTCGCCGTTTATAACTGCCCACTGAATCGGACCTGCACCACGATACTTTGGAAGCAAAGATGCGTGGACATTGATACAGCCATACTTTGGCATTTCACGGATAGACTTTGGAACAAACTGTCCAAATGCGACCACAGCGATTAACTCCGGTGCGTAGCCGCGAAGCGTTTCCACAACCTCCGGATCACCAACCTTAACCGGCTGTAAAACCGGAATGCCGTGCGCAATCGCACATTCCTTGACTGGAGGATACTGCATGGTATTTCCTCTGCCCTTTGGCTTGTCCGGCTGTGTCACAACTGTGACCACCTCATGTTTCTTACTCTCAATGAGACTTTCGAGTACCGGTACAGCAAACTCAGGTGTTCCCATAAAAATAATTCTCAAACCTACCACTCCTTTGGCCTTCGTTCGGTCTTTTTTTGACCCAACTGTAATTATATCTTTAATTTCTTCGATTTTTTCATCCGCGGACGTTATCTTCCTCTTCGGTAAAATCCTCGTATGCATCCTCGTATAGTTCCTCTTCCTCATCGTTTGGCAGATCCTCGTTGTTGACTAATCCGCCCTCTGCCTTATCACTATACAGGATTCCGTCAAGATGGTCACACTCGTGGCAGATACATCTGGCAAGAAGACCTTCGCCTTCTAAGATATACTCCTCACCACGCTCATTTAATGCCTTTACCTTTACGTAATCCGGTCTGGTGACAATGCCGCTCTTCCCCGGAATGCTTAAGCATCCCTCGTAACCGGTCTGCTCACCGCTTGTCTCTAAAATCTCCGGATTGATGAGTACATGCTGATTGTCATCCGTATCCATAACAACAATACGCTTTAATACGCCCACCTGCGGAGCTGCCAGGCCAACGCCGCCTGTCTCATACATTGTATCAAACATATCCTCAATTAAAATTTTTGTTCGTAAACTTACATTTTTTACCGGCTTACATACCTTACGAAGGCACTCATCACCTTCTGTTCTGACTGTTCTGATTCCCATATGGAACTCCTTTCTCTTACTGTTTCTGTTTTTCTTTCGGACGACTCCTCGACGAAGTGACTTTGTCGACGGGCCCAACTCCGCGGGTCCCCACTACACGTTTTCAACGTAAGTGTATTTTGACAACGGGCCCGCTACAACGTCCCGTCTCGTAAAGCACATTCGTCTCAGAGCCTGTTAAATTCTACCTCATCAGCAGACCGTCACAGAAATATATACCTTCTGTAACGCGGCCTCCTCCGTGAGCTTCTGAAGCAATTCCATTGCCTCAAGATACGCCTTATGATCATTACTTCTTATATAAAGATGTTTTCTCCACATATCCTTGAGCTTTGCGATTGGCGCATCAGAAGGCCCAATCATTTTGATTGTACCATAAAATCTTTTATTTATCAACAACTCTGCCTGATGAATCCACTGATCGGCGAGTGTTTCCTGAGCAGAAACGGCCATGACCTCGCACATCTGACCGATCGGCGGGTACTGCATACGCTTTCGGAAACGAATTTCCTGCGCATAAAAGGATTCATAATCCTGCGCTGCTACAGTCTGAATGCTGTAATTTTCCGGATCGTAGGACTGAATGACAACACATCCCGGTTCACTTCCACGTCCTGCTCGCCCTGCTGCCTGTGTCAAGAGCTGAAAAGTGCGCTCAGTGCTTCTGAAATCGGAATTGTACAGCGACATATCTGCCGCCAGAATGCCAACGAGCGTGACACCCGGAAAATCATGACCTTTGACAATCATTTGCGTGCCGACTAAAATATCAGCCTCTCTTCGGCGAAATGCTTCCAGAATTTGTTCATGACCGTCTTTTTGCGAGGTAGTGTCCATATCCATGCGAAGCACGCGCGCCTGTGGAAATTGTGCATGAATCATCATCTCAGCCTTCTGGGTGCCGAGTCCAAAGCCTGCCAGATATGGCGAGCCGCAGGACGGACAACTGCGCGGCATCTGTTTTGTGTAACCGCAGTAGTGGCAGACAAGTGTGCCGCCAAGATGTTCGGTTAACGCCACATCGCAGTGCGGACATTCGATTGGCTTGCCGCAGGATCGGCAGCTGACCACCCTTGAAAAGCCACGACGGTTAATAAACAGTATCATCTGCTGCTTCTTTAAAAGGCACTCTTCCATCCTTTCCCGAAGTACTCGCGAGAAAACTGAGCGATTTCCTTCCTCGAGTTCCTTTCGCATGTCCACTATTTGAACGTCTGGCAGACTGCTTCCCGCAACGGCACGCTTCGTCAGCGTGAACTTTCGATATTCTCCCGTTTCAGTTCGGGAAAATGCTTCAATCGACGGTGTTGCGGAGCCGAGAAGAAGAAGTGAATGGCTTAGCTCGGCTAATTTTGCCGCGGTCTCTCTTGTATGATAACGCGGAATTTGCTCGCTGTTGTAGGCTCCTTCCTGTTCCTCATCAATAATAATAAGGCCAAGATTTGAAAATGGTGTGAACAGCGCTGAGCGCGGTCCTACCATAATGGAAATCTCGCCATTTCTCGCCCGTTCAAGCTGATCGTTTCGCTCGCCGTCAGAAAGTCTTGAGTTAATCATCGAAACTTGTTCACCAAAGCGGCTATAGAAATTCATGATGACCTGATAAGTCAAAGAAATCTCCGGAATCAGCACAATGACCTGCTTTCCCTGATTTATCATCCACTCGATCAGATGCATATAAACTTCTGTCTTGCCGCTTCCGGTAATGCCATAGAGAAGTGCCGGTGTGCGCACACCATCCTCATAGGACGAGATGAGTTCATCAACGATGTGCTGCTGTTCTTCATTCAATTTCTTTTTGGACAGCAACTCCTGCGATTGCGGAAGTACACTTCGGTACAGACGCTTTGTCTCAATACGAATGAGGTTCTCTTTTTCCAATGCCTTAATCGCATCAGACGAAATCTTTAATTGCTGTCTGGCAAAGCTTGACGAGATGCTGTCTCGTTTTAAAAGGGCCTCCATCAGGCGCACACGCCCTTTCCAGCCCTTTTTCTTTGCAATTTCCAGATATGACAGAAAACGTTCCTCATCCGCTGTGCGCACCAGAAAGCTTAGCTGCTTTGGGCGCACACTTTTTCGCGCAGGCATGACAACGCGAAGCGACTGAATCAAATTTCCGCCGTACTCCTGATACATCCATACAGCAAGTGCAATGCGAAGCTGATCAGACGAATTGTCATCGGACACAATTTCTGTCAATTCCTTTATTCGGTCTGGATCAATCTCAGGATTTTCACTGGTACGTAAAACAAAGCCCTTCTTTGATGTGTTTCCTCTGCCAAATGGAACAAGTACCCACACTCCGGGACGAATCTGCCCCTCAAGCACCTCTGGAATACGATATTGAAATGGTCGGTCAAGTGCTTCATGCGAAATGTCGATTACGATATCTGCATACATGATTACTGCTCCATCAGATACTTTGTGATTTCCTTTAAGCCAACTGCATTGGATGCCTTTAAATATACGACATCGCCCTCTCCCAGACTTTGTTTTAAGTATTCAACTGCCTGCATCTTATCTGCAAACTCGTGCACCGAATAGCTGCAGCCGTTTTTCTTTGCGCCTTCTGCGATAGCCTTTGCAGTCTCACCGATAACAATTAACTCGGCAATTGGCTCTTTTGCAATCTTCTCACCTACCTCGCGGTGATAATTTAACGTATTTTCCCCAAGTTCACGCATCTCGCTGAGTACCGCAATCTTACGGCCGGATGCCTCAAAGCCGCCTAATACGTCCACACCAGCAACCATAGAAGCCGGACTTGCGTTATAAGTATCATCAATGACCTTGTAATTCTTCACGTCTATGATCTGAAGACGATTCTGGAATCCAGTGAACGCATAGAGGGACTTTGCGGCACTCGCTACGTCCACTCCGTTTAGATGAGCCACAGCAAGTGCAGCAGTTGCGTTTAGTACATTATGACGACCAATGACAGATAATTCAACCGGTACACGCATGTCATCATGTACAAACGTAAATGCATAATGACCATCTTTCACATGAATATCCTCCGCACGATAATCGCAATAGTCCCTCGTTCCATATAGTACGTACGGATAGCCGGTAGACTCACGAAACTTATAAAGCAATTCATCGTCGCCATTTATGATCAGAAGGCCCTCTCTTCCGAAGCCTTTTGAGATCGTATACTTTTCATGACAGATTGCCTCCTGAGATCCGTAAAACTCAATATGGGCAACTCCGACATTAGTAAGAACTGCCATCTTCAGCTGGGCGATTTCGGAGATCGTACCCAACTCTTTCGGAACGTTCATTCCCAATTCTAATACTGCGATGTCGTAATCGTTGCTCATCAAAGACATCGTGATCGGCAGACCGACAGAGCTGTTATAATTCTTCTGTGTCTTATAGACCTTCTTTTCTGCGGAAAGTGCGTAGGCGATCATCTCTCTTGTCGTTGTCTTTCCGACACTTCCGGTTACGCCGATTGCCGGTACATGGACACGGCTGCGGCAGAGTTTTCCAATCGCGTGAAGTGCAAGTACCGTATCCTCCACGTAAATCCATGCATGGTTTGGGTCGTCCATGCTGTTATGCTCGCTTGTCAGTGTTGCCACACAGCCGACGGAAAATGCGCCGTCAATGAAGCGATGCGCATCGACCTTTGCACCGATGATTGGAATAAACAGGTCATTGCCCTGACTGCTTCTTGAGTCGATGGACAGATGATCGATTCTCTGATTCTCGTCTCCGCACAGCAGGGTGCCTTTTGTTGCTTCTACGATATCCTTTATACAAATATTAATCACTTGCTAACCTTGCCTTTCTTCTTGTCTTATTTTATGATATTGGGGTCAAAAGGCATTTTGACCTTTTGACCCTGGTATCATTTTATCTTCTATGATAGCCCGCTCAGAAAACGCCTCCGTCTTCCCAGCAATTTCCTGCGTATCTTCGTGTCCTTTTCCAGCCAGGACGAAAATATCTCCTGATCTCATCTGGCTCATACAGTACCCGATAGCCTCTTTTCGATCTTTGATTACGACATAATCTCCTGTTACACCTGAAAGAATATCAGCTAAGATGTGTTCAAACGGTTCGTCTCTGGAATTGTCCTGTGTGATGACTGTCAAATCCGCTAACTCACTGCTGACACGCCCCATTGCGCTGCGGCGCACGGCACTTCGGTTTCCTCCGCATCCAAACATGCATAAAATTCGGTTTGGATGGTAGGCGCGAAGCGATTCGAGCAGATTTTTGAGGCTGGCTTCGTTATGAGCATAGTCAATCAATATCACCCCTCCGTGAAAATGACCGACCATTTCAAAACGCCCTCGAACAGCAAATGTATGAAAGTCCAGCTGATACTGCTCATATTGCTTATCTGATTCATGCGGATCATTTACTTTATACTGCTCATTTACTTCACACAGGCATCCATGGCAACTCAGTTTATCCGTTCTACCAGGTGCCAACAAGCAAAACGCAGACAGCGCCGCAGCTGCATTGCTGACGTTGCAAAGTCCGGGAAGCTTTAGTCGGATGCTTCGCTCTTTTCTATCCTGCCAATGCCATAAAAAGTTCTGATACAGTCCATCCGTTTCGACACTTTTTTGAATATTCGACGCATAACCATCTGCGCAGACACTTGACGAATACCAGCTGCACACACCATTTTTTGCATCAGCAATTTCAAAGGAAAATGGATCATCCCTGTTGAGCAGCACACGCTTACAGCTGTTAAAAAATGTCTTTTTCCAGTAAGCATATTCCAAAAAAGAAGTATGCTCTTTTCCTCCGATATGATCGGGATAAAGGTTTGTAAAGATGCCCAGTGTAAAGAAAAGTCCTGCAATCCTGCCCTGTTTTACGGCAAGCGATGAGACTTCCACAATGAAATGCGTGCACCCGGCCTTTACCGCCTCTGCAAGATCTTTATACAGTTCAAACAGTTCAGGTGTAGTATGACGACTTTTTTTAACCTGATTTTGAATAAAAAAGCCATTTGTGCCGACTGCAGCACAAGAAATGCCATTGTCGCAAAAAAGCTTCTGCAGCATCGCACAGACCGTTGTTTTTCCTTTTGTGCCGGTCACGCCGATCAGCAGAAGCTTTTCCTGCGGAAAATCATAAAAATTGGATGCCAGACGCACCTGTGTCTGTTCCTGTGAATCCTGTACTTCGATTGCACAGACTGTTTTGTGATCAGACAATATACGTCTGATCTCCTCATCACATGCATCACAGACAACTGCGGCAGCACCCCCAAAAAGTGCCTGCCGCAGATATTTTTTTCCACTTGTGTGTGCACCCGTGCGGCAGAAAAACAGTTCTCCGCGCTTTATCTTTCTTGAATCCTCACAAAGCCCCGTGATCTTACAATCATCAGGGTTTCCCTGCTGTAAATGATACTCGATTCCTGTAAGAAGTGTACCCAGTCTCATTCAGCCTCCTGATTCACTATAATGATGTTGGGGTCAAAAGGCTTTCTGACCTTTTGACCCTGGTATCCTACAATAAATTTTAGAACAACCCTGTAATGTTGCCGTCATCATCTACATCAATGTTGAATGCAGCCGGTGCCTTTGGGAGTCCCGGCATTGTCATAACATCGCCTGTCAGGACAACAACAAAACCTGCACCTGCGCTGACATAGACATCGCGCACGGTAATCTTGAAGTTTTCCGGTCTGCCTAACTTCTTTGCATCGTCGGACAGTGAATACTGATTCTTTGCCATACATACCGGAAGTTCACCAAAGCC
Source organism: uncultured Oscillospiraceae bacterium (assembly GCA_963652495.1). GTDB lineage: Bacteria > Bacillota > Clostridia > Lachnospirales > Lachnospiraceae > Anthropogastromicrobium. The sequence goes on along the minus strand of CAVJTU010000001.1, from coordinate 81,496 downwards.
AAGCTCTGTCAGCTTCTTTAATGCACGGTTTGCAGCTGGCTGGAATACTACGCCGTCTGCACCGTAGATCTCTTTTGCGATCGTAGTGATCTTATCCTTTAATGGCATCTCAAGCGGATAGAGCGGCTGATAATTGGACGGTTTTGTCTCAAGCGTCCCGATCACCTTGTTCGCCAATTCAACACCGCCATCGCCGCCATCTGCCCATACCTTCGACAGTGCAAACTCGCAGCCTCTCTCCTCGCAGAACTGGCGGATATATTCATATTCCTCCTCAGTATCAGTTAAGAAAGAGTTCAGCGTAACAACAATTGGAACACCAAACTTCTGAATGTTCTCGATATGCTTCTCCAGGTTTACAATACCCTTCTTGACTGCCTCCAGGTTCGGAGCAGCAAGGTCATCCTTCTTAACACCTCCGTTATATTTTAATGCCTTTACTGTTGCCACGATGACAACCGCATCCGGATGAAGACCTGCTGCACGGCACTTGATATCCATAAACTTTTCCGCACCCAGATCCGCGCCAAAGCCTGCCTCAGTCACGGCGATATCGGACAGCTTCAATGCCATCTTGGTTGCCTTTACGCTGTTGCAGCCATGTGCGATATTTGCAAATGGTCCGCCATGTACCAGCGCCGGTGTATGTTCCAGTGTCTGAATGACATTTGGTTTGATCGCATCCTTTAACAGTGCTGCCATTGCGCCGACTGCCTTTAAATCTGCTGCAGTAACCGGCTCTCCATCCATATTATATGCAACAATGATCTTTCCCAGTCTTTCTTTTAAATCACGGATGTTGCTGCACAGACAAAGGATGGCCATGATCTCGGATGCCACGGTAATAACGAAGTGATCTTCGCGTACAAAACCGTCTGCTTTTGCACCTAAACCGACAACCACATTACGAAGGACACGGTCATTCATATCAATACAGCGCTTCCAGACAATATTTCTGGTATCGATGCGAAGCGTGTTTCCCTGCTGGATATGGTTGTCTAGCATTGCAGCCAACAGATTGTTTGCAGATGTAATCGCATGAAAATCTCCAGTAAAATGAAGGTTCATATCCTCCATCGGAACGACCTGAGAGTAACCGCCGCCTGCAGCACCGCCCTTTACGCCAAAGCACGGTCCAAGGGATGGCTCACGCAGTGCAACAATCGCCTTTTTGCCAATCTTATTGAGTGCCTGTGTCAGACCAATACTGATCGTTGTCTTGCCCTCTCCTGCCGGAGTTGGATTGATTGCCGTTACCAGTACCAGCTTTCCGTCCGGTCTGTCCTTAATACGATTCCATAGCTCATCGGAAAGCTTTGCTTTATACTTTCCATATAATTCCATGTCATCCTCTGTAATACCAAAGTCTGCTGTTACCTCGCGGATTGGCAGCATCTGTGCCTCCTGTGCGATTTGGATATCTGTTTTCATAACATGTCCTCCTTTTGTGCAAATAGGGTTCTGAATTGTTGCAAATCTTTTCCGAGAGAGTATCCGAGCATGCGAATATATTTTTATCGCCCTGCCATGTACTCCTCAAACTCTTCGGCCTTCATTAAGACCTTGCGCGGTTTTGTTCCTTCATCCTTACTGACCACTCCCGCCGCATAGAGCTGATCCATGATGCGTGCGGCACGGTTGAATCCGATTCGCAGATGGCGCTGTAAATTACCGATAGATGCCTTCTCCTGCTCGATGATAAATCGTCCTGCTGTCTCAAACAACTCGTCCTGCTCACCGCCCGGCAGCTTGCCTCCCGGCATGTTAGCCTGAAGATCAATATTTGTATTGATCTCACCGCCTTTTACATTCTTCTGCTGAGTCAGGAAGTTTACCACCTCTGTCACCTCATCATCGGACACAAATGCGCCCTGAACGCGGACTGGCTTACTGATGTAATACGGATGAAACAGCATATCACCCTTTCCAAGAAGCTTTTCGGCTCCTGTCTCATCCAGAATGGTTCTGGAATCGATTCCGCTGGCAACACTAAAAGCGATTCGTGATGGAATGTTTGCTTTAATGATGCCGGTAATAACATTTACCGATGGACGCTGTGTTGCAATAATCAGATGAATGCCGGCTGCCCGCGCCTTCTGTGCCAGCTTTTGGATTGCATCCTCTACATCGGTTCCCGCTGTCATCATCAAATCGGCTAACTCATCGACAATGACAATAATCTGAGGAATCTTCTCCGGACGATCCTTGCCTGGAACATCTTTGATCTGATCAATCTGCGCATTATAGCCAATGATATTCCTTGCCTTGTGCTGAGCGAACTTTTTGTAACGGTCTTCCATCTCATTTACTGCCCAGTTTAATGCAGCGGCAGCCTTCTTCGGATCGGTGACAACCGGAATCAGAAGATGCGGAATGCCATTATAAACACTAAGCTCAACAACCTTCGGATCAATCATGATCAATTTTACCTCAGATGGTCTTGCTTTGTAAAGGATACTCATAATAATTGTGTTGATGCAGACAGACTTTCCAGAGCCGGTCTGTCCGGCAATCAGAAGATGCGGCATCTTTTCGATATCAGCGACAACTGTTTTTCCTGCAATATCCTTACCTGCTGCAAAAACAGTCTTTGACTTTGCCTTAGTAAATTCATCGCTCTCAAGAAGGTCACGAAAGGCAACCGTCTGTTTTTCTTTATTTGGAACTTCGATGCCGATCGCCGCCTTGCCCGGAATCGGTGCCTCGATACGGATGTCCTCTGCTGCCAGATTCAACTTGATATCATCAGCCAAATTCACAATCTTGCTGACCTTTACTCCCTGCTCCGGCTGCAATTCATAGCGCGTAACGCTCGGACCACGACTGATGTTGGTAATGGTAACGCCTACGCCAAAATCCTGCAAGGTATGCTTTAGCTTATCTGCCGTCTCCTGCATGGTGCGTGCAAGCTCCTCACGGCCTTTGATGGACGTACTTCCAGGCGTTAACAGATCCGTTGACGGGAAAATATATTCTTTTGGTTCCTCGTAGACGATCGGCACGACCCTTTCATCGTACTGGTCAAGCCTTTCCTTTATCTTTGTCGGATCCTTCGGACGCTTGTTCTCACCCGGAAGACCATCTAACTCAACGGTAATGACCTTTCCGGTTGCTGTGCGAACGGTCTTCGTATACATGGATTCATCCGGCTCGTGCTTGCCGGTGTTTTTCGTATCCCTCATGAGAAGACGATAATCCACGGACTCATCCCCTGCCACGGATGAGCCTGAAAGATCTTCGGACGTTTCAGATGAAGAAAACGAATCGGATGAACTTGTTGAATCGACCTGCATAGAATATGCCGCTGTCTCGTTTTCATCCGCCATATTATCCGGATTCTCTGCATAATCTGTATCATTTGTGCTGTCGATGTCTTCTACCGTACTTACATTTGTATCCACACTCATATCTGCGTCATCCGGATCGCTTGCTTTTTCTAAGATCAGGCGATCCAGCTGGTCAAATTCGATAGAAGAAGCTTCCTGCTTCCCATCACTCACAGTACCTGATTTTGGCTCACCCGCACAAGGCTCATCGGATTCACACACCCATCCGTCATCTAACTCAGAAGATATATTTTTCTCATCTTCACTTATATCCAGCTTAATCGGTCTGGAAAGACTGTCACCTGAATTTTCAAAGAGACTTGAAAATTCAGATGAAATCTCTTCCCCTTCAATGAACATGCTTGGTGGCTTTTGCTGTGTATCAGACGCTGTTTCGACTGTCTCTGCTTTCTTGGATACATCCGTCTTTTCAGTCCAACCTGATTTTTTGATATGAGAAGTTTGCGCATTATGCGAGACAGTTTCCCTTGGCACCATAACAGTCTCTGCATTTTGTGCATCTTTTCCAAGCACAATCTTTTTCATACTACGGTCTTCTTCCTCAAGCTCCGTATTGGTACGCAATTCTTTCTTTACACGTGCATTCTGCTGTTTTAACAACCGACGATTCTGCTCTTCCTGCCTTTTACTCTCCTCAAGCTGTATATTGACAAATGACCGATTGAGATTTCTTTTTTCAAGGATCTCCTGTCGCTGCTTCTGCAATGCCTCCAGACGAATGCGCTGCATCTCAAGCTGCTCATTCTCCTCCTGCTCTCTGCGCAGCATCCTCTCCTGTGCCTGAATTCTACGACGTCCCTGTTTAATCTTATGATGAGAAGAAACAGCACGATACGCTTTCTTTGAATTCTGATGCAATCCAACCATAACAGAATGACCGAAAAACAGCACCAGACTGATCAAAAGCAGCGCTGCCATCACTACATAAGAACCGATGACTCCCAATGCGCCGTAAATTGCTTTGAAAATGACGTGGCCAACGAATCCGCCTCCAATTGTAAAAAAATTGGTTGTCTCATGGATAATAGATAAAATCGTCTCGATTGATAAAAACAAAAGCACAACAGCCGCTACCTTTTGAAACAGACCACTATTATGCCAATTACTAATAATAAAACACAGCAGAAGAAACAAAAGCGCTGGCATCAGGTATGCCATTGCACCAAACCAACTAAAGTTATATGTATGCAACAGCTGCATCAGGCCTCCCCCTGTAAAAAGGCAGCTTAATTGCAGAATTACACAGAATACAAGTACTGCAATTAATGCGATATCCTTTATAATCGTATAATCGGCCTGTACCTGATTTTTTGAACGAGTCTTTTTTCTCTTTGCAGAAGATGAATATCTTTTTGCCGCTGTCTTCTTACTGCCTGTTTTCGCCGCTGCGGTATATGCGGATGTTTTCGATGCAGAAGATCTTGCAGCAGATGGCTTTGATGACGATGCTTTCTTTGTCATTTGTTTTCCAACAGTCTGCGTTTTCTTTCCTGCTACGCTGCTCTTTGCCGCTGTACCCGCCGGCTTTTTCTGTGCTGCAGCCATGATTTCTCTTCCTTTCATTCCATTTTTGTTATACCCTACGTCGTTTTTCTTTCCTGAACGCCATAGAATAAGCCGTTTTTTATGGCCTATTCTTCTTTTTTTCTGACATAACTGCTTTAGTATAACACATGTGTTTGTTTTTTTCAATCAGTTCGTGAAGTTTTGCCATGGCCTCTTTTATCCCTCCAACCTCATGAATCAGCCCTTCCTTTACCGCTTCTGCCCCCACCAGAATCGAACCCACATCTCTTGTCAGCGTCTCTGTGTCCATCATCAACTCCAGCAGGCGTGCCTCTGAAATGTTGCAATGCTTTGTCACAAAACCTGTAATGCGATCCTGAATCTTCTTAAAATAATCGTAACTCTGACGCACACCGATGATCATACCATTCAACCTCACCGGATGGATCATCATCGTTGCCGTTGGCACAATAAACGAATAGTCGGATGCTACCGCAAGCGGCACACCAATTGAATGACTTCCGCCAAGCACCAGTGATACGCTTGGAATCGACATGCCTGCAATCATCTCCGAGATTGCAAGACCTGCCTCCACATCGCCACCTACTGTATTGATCAGCATCAACAGCCCGTCCACCTCGCGGCTGTCCTCAATTTGTGCTAACTGCGGCAGCACATGCTCGTACTTAGTTGTTTTGAGATTGGAAGTCAGGCATTCATGACCTTCAATCTCTCCAATAATATTTAACAGAAAGATTTTGTGCCGCTGTGCATTTTCATCCAGCAGCACCTCTCCGTTCTCGCGAATCTGTTCTTGCTGCTCCTTTCGTTTTGTTGCCTTGTTTGTCTCTTCTGCCTGATCCTTTACAATATTTTCCTCTTTCTGCACATCTTTTGCTGTCTGTTCGACGCTCCGTTCTGATTCCTGCATAGTTTTCAAACCTCCTGCTTTAATGCAAGAAGTATTTTTCGCAAAATGTTTAAAAACTATGCAGAAAACCGATGATAAAATTTTTATGATTTTGGGGTCAAAAGGCGTTTTGACCTTTTGACCCTGGTATCATTTTATATGTTTTTTATCCGTCTTCATTTTTATGTGTCAACTGCTTATACACCTGATTTATACCTGTCGCTGCAAGTCCGGACACAATGCCGACTGCAATTGCTGTAATCAGGTCATCTGCCGGATAATTGGGAATGCAATACATGCCAAAAATTCCGATTACACCTCCCAGTATCCCACAAATGGCCGGCAGCCATTTATTATCTAACTTTGTTGCCTTAACCACTTGTGCCGCTAAGTAACAGATCACTACAATTCCGGTTACGCTTGTAAGTCCAAAATCCATACTTTGCCGCCTTTTTTATTGTTCATTTTTAATATATGCAATAAAAAAGTCCTTGACAATGCCGCCTTTTTTATAGTAGACTAGTAGACGTTGCAGGTGTGTATCTGCTGTTTGGAGCGATATCGAAGTGGTCATAACGAGCCGCACTCGAAATGCGGTTGTCCGTTTCCGGGCACGTGGGTTCAAATCCCACTCGCTCCGTTTTTTGTTAATATCCGCATAATTACTGGAAATGTTCGGGATTCCACTTAAAATAAGAAATTCCGAACATTTTTTGTTATATTTTGATATTTTATATTCTATTTTATCATTTTAAGCATCTATACGACACGAAATATGACACGACATGACACGGATTTTGATGAATATAAGTCATTTCAAAAAGAACCGTTTGTACATATATGCGCCAAATGGGGATTCGTGCTCAGTGGAGTAAACCATGGACAATCACCACGAAAGATTCTGATTTCAGCACAGAATTACAAAATATCCTTGATGAACAGTTTAATCCTGACCGCCCGAATGCCGTCTGGTGTTCGGATATCACCTACATCTGGACAATAGACGGATTCGTCTATCTGACCAGTATTATGGATTTATTTTCCAGAAAAATCATAGCCTGGACGCTTTCAGAAACACCGGAAGTATCCTGCGTGATTGATACTATAACCAAAGCCAAAGCTCGCCGAAATATCGATCAACCATTAATCATCCACTCAGATCGTGGAAGTCAGTATGTTGCAAAGGAATATAAAAAAGCAGCCGAAAACATGCAACGTAGTTATTCAAAGAAAGCATTTCCATGGGATAATGCATGCATCGAATCCTTTCATTAATGTTAGTTTTCTTTTTTATGAAGAACTGGTATACTATTCGTAATCTATGCGATTGACAACCGTGAAGATCAATAAATGAGAATACAGGAGGGAACACTATGTCTGATTTCGCTACGTACAAAGAAACTCTTGAAGGAAAAAAGATCATTTTTCTTGGCAGTTCCGTCACCTATGGAGCCTGTGCTATGGGACAATCCTTTATCGAGGTGTTAACGAAAAACGATGGAATTATTGCCATAAAGGAAGCTGTCAGCGGAACGCTTCTTGTTGATGAGGATGTTGCTGACGGCAAATCGTATATTGCCCGGCTGGCAACCATTGATTCAAACACAAAGGCAGATGCGTTTGTCTGCCAGCTGTCTACAAATGATGCCACACACAAGAAACCTCTTGGAACCGTTTCCGATTCCTATGCAAAAGAAGCATTTGACACAAAGACCATAGCAGGCGCAATTGAATTTATTATTGCTTATGCCAAGCAGACCTGGCATTGCCCGATACTCTTTTACACAGGAACGAAGTATGACAGCGCACTCTATCAAAAGATGGTTGAGCTTCTTCTTGTAATACAGGAAAAATGGCAGATTGATGTGATTGATTTATGGAATGACCCAGAAATGAATCAAGTTTCACCAGAGGATTATAAACGTTACATGGCAGACCCGATTCATCCAACAAGAGATGGCTATCGTGAATGGTGGCTGCCAAAGTTTGAGGAAGGTATCGCGCTTTCTTTGACTAAAAAACATACGATCGACATTTCAAGATTTGTTGAGAAAGCAAAGGTTCTCGGCGTGCTTGGCGTAAAGGTTACTCAACATGATGAATTAAAAGCAGAATGGTTGAGCGAAGGAGAATGCCGCAGAAATATTTATTCAGCAAGCAAAAGTTTTACGTCCTGTGCAATGGGATTTGCCGTGCAGGAAGGGCTCATTTCACTTGATGAAAAGCTTACCGATGCATTCGCAGGCGATATTCCAAAAAATCCAGATGAAAATCTGAAAAAAGCGACAGTGCGTGATCTTTTGACAATGTGTTTAGGACAAGAATCCGGTCATTTAATGGGCGAACAGCGACCGCTCTATCCGGAAGATGATTGGGTTAAAATGTCACTTGCCATTCCATTTGTCTATGAGCCAGGAACTCATTTTGTCTACAATAATGTAGGTCCCTACCTGGCAGGTGTGCTTGTGCAGAGACGTTCTGGAACGGATCTGGTATCGTATCTGATGCCACGACTTTTTAAACACCTTGGTATCAAACGACCAACCTGGGAAATTGATCCGCTCGGCAATACGTTTGGCGCAGGCGGATTGTTCCTTACTCTTTCTGAACTTCACACATTTGGTCTGTTCTATCTAAAAAAGGGAAAATGGGATGGAAAACAATTATTAAATGCCGCATGGATTGAAGAAAGTACAAAGCCATCAGACACCGAACAATACGCTTACCTATTCTGGCATGGAAAATACAATTCCTATCGTGCCGATGGCAAATATTCGCAGCTTTCCATTGTACTGCCAGATGCAGATGCTGTCGTATCACTTGTCGCAGAATGCCGCAAAGGGGATGAATTGATGCAGGCAGTAAATGATCTGATCTGTGCACAGTTGTAATGATTCTAATCGAATATGTGATTCACTTGAAATTTCAAAAAAATTCAAATGCCAGAGATGGAGTACACGAAAGTTTCTCCCATCTCTGGCGCAATATGAAATACTAGTACCTTTGGATCAATCTTACTTGCAATACAACCACTTGCACTCTGACCACTTGTGATACAATTACCCGCAATGTTATTTATTACCCATTATTTATGATACGGCTCATTCTTCTGAATGCGAAAGCCTCGATAAATCTGCTCAAGCAAAATCACACGCATCATCTGATGCGGAAATGTCAATGCTGAAAAGCTAAGCTTCTCATCCGCACGAGCAAGTACCTTTTTACTAAGACCAAGGGAACCGCCGATTACAAAAACAAGGTGTGACCGTCCTGCCACGGTAAGCTTTTCCAAATGCTTTGAGAGTGCCACGGAATCGTATTGCTTTCCATCAATGGCTAACGCAATGACATATCCGTCTTTCGGACAGCGGGCAAGCAGGCGCACACCTTCCTTATCCTTGATCTGTTCGCACAGCAGGTCACTTGCCTGATCTGGCGTCTTCTCATCTTCAACCTCGACAAGTTCAAGCTTCGTGTACAGTCCAAGGCGTTTTGAATATTCTGCGATGGCCTGTTTCCAGTAGCTTTCCTTTAATTTTCCAACGGTTAATATCGTAATTTTCAACTTTTGTACCTTTCTTTTTGATTCCTTTCATTTACTACGTTCTGCTGCATAACATTTCTTCTGTGTCACAACAAAATCAAGTTGCCTGTCATATTCTTCACTTGGAATCGCATCATAAATCTGCTCCTCGAATGCATAGCCAATCGTAACGGTTTTCGGATGCAATTGCAGGTAACGGTCATAGTAACCGCCGCCGTAGCCCATGCGCAGTCCGTTCCTTGTAAATGCACACCCCGGCACAAGAATTAAACTATTTTCATCCGGCTGAACGATCGGGCAGTCCTCTCTCGGCTCTAAAATGCCATATGCCCCTTTTACGCAATCACCAAGCGATGCAATATGGCAAAATACCATTGTGCCGTTTTCCTGCTTTGCATCCGAAAGAAGTACCATTGGCACTGCAACGCATTTATGTGCAGCAAACGCCTGCTCAAGAACGGGCATTGTCTCTGCCTCACTGCGATATGCCATATAGGCAAAAATCATATCCGCATTCTGATACATCTGTGTAGCAAATAAATTTTTCGCGATCTGCACGGATTTTTCCTGCCGATTCGTAATCTCAGCGCGCCGTTTTAATGCACGCTTGCGAAACACTTGTTTCTCTTCTTCTATCATCATAGAAAGCTCCTTCTTGCAACTTCTTTTTGTTTCTTCACACTCTCGCCTGACTCCGAGAGCAGACACTTACAACCGCAACGCCGTAAAGCGAAGCAATCAGGCTTGCGGTGTAAGTCATCTGTCGAGGAGTCTCGTAACATAACAACATTGCAAGAGACACAAACACACTTTTTTACGGGCAGAACCTCATTGCAATCCACTCGGCTGCACGAATGCCATCCATCGCTGCTGATGTAATGCCGCCCGCATAGCCTGCGCCCTCACCACACGGATATAGTCCGCGCACATTGCTCTCACCATTCTCATTGCGCACCATGCGAAGCGGTGATGAGGTACGGCTCTCCACGCCAAGAAGCAGCGCATCTTCTCTTGCAAAGCCATGAATCTTGCGGTCAAACGCTGGAATTGCCTCGCACAATGCTTCGGTAAGCGGCTTTGGAAGCACCTGATTTAAGTCAGCAAATGCATATGCGCCCTTAGTGCATGGTTTAACATCGCCAAATCCAGTTGAAACACGTCCCTGCCTAAAATCATCAAACAGCTGCAGCGGAATCTTGCTGCCGCCTGCGCGGTAAGCTGCCTGTTCAAGGCTTCGCTGGAAGGCAACTCCGCCCATATAAGATGAATCCGGGAAATCCTGTGGTGTAACGGTGACGATCAGTGCCGAGTTTGCATTCTTGCTGTCTCGTGCATGGTAGCTCATCCCATTTACGGCAAGACCACCTTTCTCGCTTGATGCATTGACAACAAAACCGCCTGGACACATGCAGAAGCTGTAAACGCCACGTCCATTTGCCGCCTGATGCGTCAGCTTATAACTGGCTGCGCCAAGTGCTGGAACATGCGCCGCTCCGTACTGAGAAATATTGATCATTTCCTGCGGATGCTCAATGCGCACACCGACAGCGAAGGATTTCGGCTCCATATGAATATGCTTTCCGAGCATTGCAAAGGTATCGCGTGCGCTGTGTCCCGTTGCAAGGACAAGTGTCTCACACGCAATATACTCGGTCTGATTCACCCAGATTCCGGCAAGTGCGCCATCTCTCACATCGAGATCGGTCATGCAGCTGTCAAAACGCACCTCTCCGCCATACTCCAAGATGCTCTTTCTCATGCGAACGATTACATCTTTTAACACGTCGGTTCCGATATGAGGCTTTTGCTGGTATAAAATTTCCTCTGGTGCACCATGCTCAACAAAAATTTCAAGGACTTTGCGGTTTCGCATAAACTTGTCCTTAACGAGCGTATTAAGCTTTCCATCGGAAAATGTGCCTGCACCTCCCTCTCCAAAGGAAACATTTGTCTTCTCATCGAGTTCTCCTGTACTCCAGAAATGCTCAACCTTCCGGGAACGGTGCTCGACATCGGCTCCACGCTCCAAAAGAATCGGGCGATATCCATGCTGAGCAAGCAGATAGCCGCAGAAAAGTCCCGCCGGGCCGGTTCCAATGATGACTGGACGATGCTTTTGCTGTACCTCTCCGGCCTTTGGAAACGTATACGTCTGCCCGGAAGCAATCATGATGGACGGATTATGCATTTTTTTTACAACGGCATGTTCATTGTCAACCTCTGCCTCAATCAAATAGACAAAGAAAAGCTCTGGCTTTTTTCTTGCATCAATGGACTGGCGCAGAATCTTCCAGCTTTTTAAATGGCTGTGCGAAATTTTCAGCTGCTTACATATTTTTTCTTCCAATTCTTCCTTGCTATGACCGCATGGAAGCTTTAATGAATTGATCTGTATCATCTACTTTTTCCTCTGCTTTTCTGTGCGTTATAAACCTTTGTATATTCATTGTTCTCTTTTGTATGCGCTTTGTGATCGTTTCTATGTGCTTCGTTGTCTTTTATATGTTCTTTCCTGTCCTTCGTATGTTTTCTGTTATCCTGTGCGTGCGTTTTGATTGCACTCGCCACTGCTTTTCCGGCAATCGTACCGGTTGCCCATGCCCAGTGCAAATTATAACCGCCGCAGATTCCGTCCACATCCAAAAGTTCTCCGGTCAGATACAGCCCCGGCACATTGATGCACTCCATTGTCTCTTGGTTGATCTCCCGAAGATCGGCTCCGCCCGCACACACCTGCGACTGGCCGATCGGGTTCGTTCCCGTGATTCGAATGCGATATTCCTTCGCAAGTGCCGCTAAGTGCTCACAGTCGGTCAGCCGCATCGGGCAGTCAATAGCTATCCTTGCCTTTTTGCAAAGTGCCTGCACGAGTTTCGAGTTCCACAAGCCGCACAGCTGTCCCTGCGCACTTCGCTCGGTAAACCTTGTACGTACACACAATTCCTCTAACAGTTCCTCCTTTGTCATAGACGGCATAAAATCAAGCACGGCCTCTGTTTTTTTCTTTTTTAACAGCGAATAGGCGGCATAACGGCTCACCTGAAAAACGGGAATTCCAGAGATTCCATAATCGGTCAGCTGTACTTCTCCTGTATCTGTATTCATACACTTTCCATCAGAAAAAACCTTGACCGTTGCCTGAACGCGCACGCCGCTCCAAAGCTTTCCCACTGGATCTTTTTCCTGAACAAGTGCCGTCAGTGCCGGGACAACCGGCTGCACCTTTAAGCCAAGTGTGCGGCAAAAACCTTGGGGATCTGCAAGCTTTCCTGCCTTCATTCCAGCGAGACTTCCTGCCGCTAGAATCAGTGCATCACTCGTAAAGTGTTCTCCTGCTGCTGTCACAGCTTCAAATCCATCACGCGTCTTTTTGATCTGTTTTACCGGCGAATCGGTATGTATCACGACATGCAGCCTTTTCGCTTCCATCAAAAGACACTCAGCAACTGAAGCCGCCTGCCCGGAGGACGGATACAGATAGCCATCGCGTGTACTTGGTCGAATGCCAAGTTCCTTTAAATAGTCGATTGCGGCAGACGTCGGATACTTCAAAAGCACAGCCTCTGCCTGCTGCAGCGATGCACTTCGATAGCAGGAAAGTTCCATTTTTTCATTTGTGTAATTGCATTTTCCATTTCCTGTTGCCAGAATTTTTTTTGCAGGACGGTCCTGTGCTTCAATGATATGAACCTCACACCCTCCACGGGCAGCATAAATTGCTGCCGTCAGACCGGACGCGCCAGCCCCAATGACAAGCACCTGTGTTTTCATAAAGTTTCCCTTTCTTTGTACTGTATTTTATACATTTTCCGAATGCGAAGTGTACTCCAGTCCATTTCGATCAATTCACATCCAACATAGCCACGTTTTTCATCGCCTTCTTCTTCCAAACGTGATGCATCCGTCAGAAAAAGACGAAGCTCCTCTTCATCCATCCCGGCAAAACTCACATCCCAGTATGGCTCTGTCAAAATCAACTGCCCGGTGTCAATGCTATACTCTTCCAGAAAAATATTCATCTGTGCATTCACGCGCACGGTACTCTCGGACTTTGACGGCAGGCGAAGCAGGCTTTCTCTTTGTTCTTTCTCTGCCCGCACATTTCGTGCCATTTGCCTCGTCACCAAAAAGCTTGTCTGCTCAATTGCCAGAAAGGCAGCCATAACAGCAAGAAAACGAATTACATACTTCACACAAGCATCACCTTTCCCGACACATATTTTGTATCGGTTCCAATTATTTTTCCTTATGTAAAGTATGGATTCGTTTTCATCTGATTATTCCTGTTTTACAGAATTTATAGCAATAATAATGTTGGGGTCAAAAGACCTCTTGCAAGCAAGCTTGCATCGGCTTTTTGACCTTTTGACCCTGGTATCAGTAACAATTTACAAAAGCCTGCATTTCTTTGCAATGCGAACGAGCAACTGACCCTTCGGCAGACCACTCATTACATCCTCAGTAAGCAGCTTGATCTTAATGGCAACTGCAAAGTAGACAATCACTGCCACGACTATTGATATCAGCATTGTAATTGCCTTTCCTAAAAATGGATAAAGCAGTTGATACCATCCAAAGCATACAATACCCATGACCGCGGATGATATTGCCGGTTTTATAAATAACATCATTATGTCCGGGCGATATCCCAAAATCTTCTTGATGGAATAGAAATTCAGGATCGTAATCACGAGCGCATAGATCACATAGCTAATGATAACGCCGTAGATACTCAGGTTAAAGCCAAGGCAAAGAATCAGCAATACTACAACATGAACAGCCATCGCAATCAGTGAATGGCATACTGGAAGATTCATGCGGTCGATTCCCTGAAGGATGGAGTTTGTGATTGTAGAGAAGGAGAATGTGATAACTGCCGGGCAAACAACCTGAAGATAGGTGCTTGCGGAACTGGTATCACTTGAGAACAAGGTCTTAATAATCGGATTTGCCAATACAAGCAGACCAACTGCGGACGGAAATGCCAGAATCGAGATGAATCGAAGAATCGCATTTACCTTCGACTTTGCTGTCTGCTCATCTCCGAGTGCATATGCAGCTGTCAGTGTCGGAACAAGTGATACCGCCATCGCAGAGGAAATGGATACCGGAATATGAACTAACAGCAGCGCTTTCGCATTGTAAGCCCCCCACATACTGTCCTTTACATCCTCCAGTCCCCTGGATGCCATAATATTATTAAATAAACTTCCATCTACCAGTTCAATCAAATTATACAATGCGGTACTTAAGATAACCGGCAGTGCGATTGACAGCATCAAGCGAAAAATATCTCTATAATCCTGCTGAGTGCCGGTCTTATCGCGGCTGATGTTGACTGCCAGAATCTTGCGGTATGCCACGAACAGGATAAAACAAAAGAGCAATCCTGCAAGTGCACCAGCACCTGTTCCGATGGCACCACCTGCAGCACCCCACGCATAGCCTAAATCAGCTGTACCGTTTGCGACATCCATTCCATGGCCGAAATCAAACAGAAAATACGCAAACACCACGGACATGATTGCATTGATCAGACCTTCTATAATCTGTGAAATAGCTGTCGGAAGCGTATTTTGAAGTCCCTGGAAAAATCCACGGAATACACCAAGTAATGCCATAATTAAAATGGTTGGTGCCATAAAACGAAGCGCGACTGCTGCGAGTTCACTGTGGAAAAACACCTTTGTAAAAAACTGTGCGCCAACAAGCACAATCAGACCAAATGTAGTACCAATACCAATTGCAAATACAATTGCACAGATGAGAACTCTCTTTACATTGCGCCACTGTCCAAGCTGTACTTTGGCAGAAACCATCTTTGACACAGCGAGCGGGAGACTGTATGACGATAGCAACAGCAAAATTGTATAGACGCTGTATGCATACGAGTAAAATCCATTTCCCTTATCTCCGATGATTGCCGTCATCGGAATACGATAAATCATTCCCATGACGCGCACTAATATCGACGCAATCGCAAGAATACTTCCCTGCGCGATAAAATCATTTTTCTTTTTTTCCATTACAAATCTTCCCTTTCCTGCCGCTAAATAAGGAATCTTCCCCACGGCTTATCTGAGAATTGATAATCCGTTCAATATCTCTCTCTGGCGAGCCTCCATCTGCTCGCGTTCTTCTTCTTCCATATGATCATAGCCAAACAAATGAAGCATACTGTGTGCAACCAAAAAGCCCAACTCGCGCTCTAATGAATGACCGTAGCTTTCAGCCTGTTCGTATACCTTGTCCACAGAGATGATGATATCACCAAGTACCAACTCTCCTGTCTCAAAGTTAAAATAATCTTCAGAGGCATCCTCCAACGGTTCAAAATCGGACGGCTTGCTGTAGTCCACCATTGGAAAAGACAGCACATCAGTCGGACGGTCAATTCCCCTGTACTCTTTGTTGATCGCATGAATTTCTCCATTATTTGTCAAAAGTACGTTCACTTCTGCCTCATACGGACACTTCTCATAATCCATACAGCCCATGACTACGCGCTCAATCAGCGCCTTGTAGTCAAATGGCAGTTCCTTTGAAGCTTCATTCTCAATTGTAATTGTCATACTCTCTCCATCAGCCTCTTGGCTTTCTCGTTTTTTCCGGGTGCAGCGCATCTGCCTCCTTTGCATGCTCCTGCACACGCTTTTTACTATTTTGCTTGTTCTCATACTCCTCGTATGCCTTTACGATTTTCTGAACAAGCGGATGGCGAACAACATCGCGATTATCCAGATAGACAAACCCAATATCGTCTACGTTCTTTAGAACCTTAATTGCCACATCCAAACCGGACGGTGTACCTGCCGGAAGATCCTTTTGCGTCATATCACCTGTGATGATAACCTTAGAACCAAAACCGATACGAGTCAGAAACATCTTCATCTGAGCCGGTGTAGTATTCTGTGCCTCATCCAGTATGATATAGGAATTATCAAGAGTACGTCCTCGCATGTATGCAAGCGGCGCAACCTCGATCAGACCTTTCTCCTGATTGTTTAGAAAGCTCTCTGCTCCCATAATCTGATATAAAGCATCATACAGCGGACGCAGATACGGGTCAATCTTACTCTGTAAATCACCCGGAAGAAATCCCAGCTTCTCGCCTGCCTCAATTGCCGGACGAGTCAGAATAATGCGGCTGACCTCCTGCTTTTTGAATGCGTCAATCGCCATCGCCATTGCAAGATAGGTTTTTCCAGTTCCCGCCGGGCCAACACCGAAGACGACCATCTTATTCCGAATGGCATCTACATACTGTTTCTGTCCAACGGTCTTTGGCTTTACCGGCTTTCCCGCAATCGTGCGGCAGATGATGTCATTGTCGATTTCAAGTACTTCATTGCTCTTCTCTGAAAAGGACATCGCAATCGTATAATCGACATTCTGCTCTGTCACGGTGTTTCCTCTGCGGGACAGCTCAAGCAGCGTATCTACAACACTTCGCGCCTTGCCCACTGCCTCTTGTGTTCCAGACAGACGGACCGTATCGCCACGGTTGACAAACGTTACACCGAACGCACGCTCTATCTTCTTTATATTACAGTCAAACTGTCCAAATACATTCAGCTGATGGGCAGCTGGTATTTCCATAACTGCTTGCGCAACACTCATACATTAACCTCTCTAACTTGCTACTCTTGTTTTGTGATTCCTGATGAACAGACGCCTCTTGATTCTTTCCATCTCTTATCCCTGAGTTTCGAGTTCACTACTCTTTACTGCATTCTCTTCAAGAAGAAATCGTACCTTCATTCGATACGCATCAGGTTCGCTTTCTATTGTAACATTATTTTCAATTATTTCCACCCCTAATTTTTCTAATTGAACAATAAATTCAAGATATTTTTGATTGGCCTGCTCTTTTAATTGTTCATCATCATAGGAAATCTGTAGCGTTTCGTAGGAAAGCCGCCGGTATTCTTCTGAATAAAATGGCAGATAAAAATTGTCGAAAAGCTTCCATTGGTGCTGCTCAATATACAGTTCCTGCTGCAGCTCATTCTCCTGCGATGCGTTCGCTGCGTCCGAACTTGAAATTTCATTTGAACTTGCCTTTGAAGTTGACAGACTGCCGGGCAGACAAAAACGATGTCCAAACAAAATAAGCCCGGGAAGTACGCGTTCGGAGGTATAATACCGAATCGTCTGATTCCGGGGTATTTTGATTTCGACTGTTTCTTCATAATCAATCCACACATCCGCTGAGGCGTTTGTCTGCTCATATGCAATGATTTCCTGGGAATCATTGTAAATTGGGATATGACCAGACACAAGAACATCGCCTGCGACTACCGCGTCGCCCTTTTTGACGAGTGGTGTACCGCGCCTTGTCACCATTCTCATAACGATACCACTTTTTGAGGCGCGTATGCTGCATGGCTCTTCTTCCTGTATCTTTACCGCAGCGGTATTATTTTCCTCAATCTCAACAACGAGCCTCGTTCCCTCAAGGCGCGCTGACACCCATGTAATGTCATTAAATTCGTTTCGCAGCCGTTTTTCAAGCACATCGCACACAACATCTGAAATTCGCATGCCGGGATAAAAGCCCTCCTCTTTGACAAATGAGAGCAAGTAGCTGTCCGTATAGCGCACATTGCCTCCAAACTCAATATCCCACACAAATAACGACATCACGTACAGAACCACAAACGACAAAATGCCACATGCAATGCCCACACGTCGTTTTCTTGTCTTTTTCCACAAAAAATAAAGACCGCGTTTTTCAATGATATGAATCGAAACACCTGTCTTCGTCCTCAGGCGGCACAGCTTTCCCATATCCTTTGCCTTTACATTTGCTTCTATACCGTCCGATGTCCGGCGCACCTGATATAAAATCATGCCATGAAAGGATGCCATATTGAAAAAACGTTCTGTCTCAGATCCGCTCACGCAAATTTGAATCCGGTTAGTCCATCCCAGTTCCATGCCTTCACCGTCCATTCCATTTTGTCTATGATATTGCAGATATGTTCGTTAGTGCTATCTTATGATGTTGGGGTCAAAATGCTTTCTGACCTTTTAACCCTGGCATCATCTTATGCATATCACTCCTCATAGCAGATCGATTCAATGCAGCCAGTGACCTTGACCTCTTCTGCCGCAAAATAAGCCATCACCAGATACCGCCCTGTAATCCGGATACGATGCCTCCCAGCCAGAATACAGATTTCATTTTCCTGGCAGGAAAGAAGCCTTTTAAAATTGCGCACCTGCATTTCCCGATTGCCCAAAAGCTGTGTAAGTTCTGCGCCCATCACAACATCCTTCGGCAGGTGAAGACAATCCACGATATGCTCTGTTTGGCGTATCCTTGAATTTCTCTGAACACGATGCTTTTTCTGGGTTCGTGTTCGTCTCCCTGATTTTCGTTTCATGGCACTGACTCACTTTTATTCTTATGCCAATCTATGTATCACAAGCATAATTTATGCCAGACTTCGCATAGACAGATATATCTGCTTTCAGCAAAGTCTGGCATATTCTATACTTAATTTTAATAGACGCCCATAAAAAGAAGCGTCGGTGCCACACGAGACTCTGTAATGCGAAAGCGAAGCGAAGTTGTCTGAACCGGCTCTATGCAGGCAATCTTCTTATAGCCAATCACGGTTCCCTCATAAACGGTCTGGTAAACACCTGTCTTATCAGCTGCCTCTATTACAAAATGCTCTACACGCTGGCTTTTTGTAATGTCTTCCTTCAGCACAACATAGCGAACAGTCTGTACAGTCTTCCACTTGGCAATAACAGTCAGCTCATGCTCGCCATCGGCCAGAACAAATGATTTTTCATCATCCTCTCGGATGTTTTCAAGTGTTCCCTCTGCCGCCTGCTTTGCGTCGGTATCAATCACAGCCTGATCGAAAAGATTTTTTGCAAATGCATTGCGTAAAAATGCACCCAGTTCATGCAAACATGCTTTGTCATTTGCGTGAATACGCCCATCTCTTGTCGGTGGGATATTCAGCAAAAATGTAGCATTTCCACCTACGCTGTTAAAATAAACGCGAAGCAATTCATCAAGCGATTTTACCTTATCATCCTCGCTATCATGATAGAACCAGCCCGGACGAATGGAGGTATTGACTTCTGCCGGATACCAGATTAAAGTCTTCTCACCGCGAAGGATTTCACGGCTTCCCAGATCAATATCGGCTGCCGTCAGCTTTCTGGTACGAAATCCTTCCTCATCAATCTGCTGGCTCTTCTCGGCTACCTTTTCCGTATCCTTCGTGCGAAGCGGCACAACACTCCATTCTGATGGTCTTGTATCACCTGCTTCATTGCCGCACCAGCGCACATCCGGTCCACAAACGCTGATGCAGGCACCCGGCTGTAAACGACGAATCGTCTCATAATAACGATTCCAGTCGTAGACCTGTTTTCTGCCATTTTTTCCTTCACCGCAGGCACCGTCAAACCAGACTGCAAAAATATCGCCATATCCAGTCAGAAGTTCTGTCAGCTGATTGACAAAGTAATCATTATATGAATCACCTGTTCCATAGGTTGGATGATTGCGATCCCACGGTGACAGATATATACCAAACTTTATTCCATGGCGATGGCAGGCATCGGACACTTCACGGACAACGTCTCCCTTTCCCCCTCGAAATGGACTGCCTGCAACGGTGTGTTTTGTATACTTGCTCGGCCACAGACAAAAACCATCGTGATGCTTGCAAGTTAAAATAAGTCCTTTCATGCCAGCATCGGCAGCTGTTGCAGCCCACTCATCGGCATCCAAATCTGTGGGATTGAATACCGATTCGCTCTCGGTTCCATCACCCCATTCACGATCTGTAAATGTGTTGACTGTAAAATGGATAAATCCGTAAAACTCCATCTGTTCAAGTGCAAGCTGCCTGCTGCTTGGCACAACGCTTATGAGTTTTCTTTCGTATTCCAGTTCTTCCGGCAATATCGCTGACATTTTTCCTCCTGTGCAAACTTAAATTTTTATTTACGGAAATCTCAAAGCGAGCGAACAGCTACTTACTGTCCGCCCGCTTTTTATGTTTTACTTTTTCACTCTATTTACTTGCCTGCTTTGTTTCTCTCACGCAGCTTAATGATCTCTAAGATCGCATCTACGGTACCTTCTGATCCGAGCACACTGCTGTTTAAGCAAACATCGTAGCTACGTGCATCGCCCCACTTCTTGCTGGTATAATAATTGTAATAATTTGCACGCTTCTTGTCGGTTTTCACAACAATATCCTTTGCCTTTTCCGGTGTCCTGTCATACAGCTTGGATATGTACTTTATCTTATCATCCATGTTGCCGGAAATGAAGACACTCAATACATTCGGATACTCTGCCAATGCGTAATCCGCACAACGTCCGACAATAACGCAGCTCTCAGTATCAGCCAGATGCTTGATCGTATCAAACTGTGCCAAAAAGACCTTGTGATTCAACGGCATATCAATGAAAGATGATGTAGAATATCCCATTGAGTAACTGTCCATCACCAATGAATAAAGAAAACTGCTAGTTGGCTTCTCATCATGGCTCTTAAAAATCTCCTCACATAATCCACTCTTTTTTGCTGCCAGAGTCAACAATTCCTTATCATAACACTTAATATTCAATTTTTCTGCAAGACGATTGCCGATCAGTCGTCCGCCGCTTCCACACTCTCTGCCTATCGTGATCACTAAATTACCTGTCATACCATTCACTCCTTTCATCTTCAAAACCCTATGAGGGTATTATATAATATTTCAAACAGAAAAGCAACTTTTTTCTTACAATTCTTTTAAGTGCGTATCACTCTGCAAAAAAGCCATTGAGATGGTCAAATGTTTTTTCAAACACTTTCCAAAATGACGTTTTTTGAGAAATCCAGTAGCAAATCTGCGCCAACGCTGCACCACCTGCGACATCCAATATCACATGCTGTCTTGTCGTAAGCGTAGAAACAAATACGGCTATCGCAAAGAAGAACGAAAATAAACGATACCAGTGCGGAATCGTATTATCTTTCGCAATGCCAATAAAACAAAACCAGCTGACTAAGCAATGAATAGACGGAAACAAATTTGTCGGGGCATCAACTTTATAGAGAAAGCGGATGGCCGCGCAAAAAAGTCCATTGCCCTCCACCTCTGGTCGTGCAAGCGTGGTCGGATACAGTACAAAAAAAGCCAAACACACGATTCGCGACAGAAAGTCCGCGATAAAAAAGCGGTATGCATACTCTCTGCTTCTTCGATATATCAAAATATAATTGACAGTCCAGAACAGATAGCATCCAAAATAAATCACAATTGTCCACGGAACAAGTGGAATCTCATAATCAAGCGGCAATGCCAGACTATGCAGCTGCCAATTTCTGGTCAGCACATTACAGCCAATGTAAATGATAAAATTGCAGGCAACCGCCATCAAAAGCGGTACCAGTCCCCACGGGGAAAAAAATTTTGTGATCGTTTTTTTTATCAGTTTTTTATTCATCCATTCCTGTCTTTCTCTCGTTATATTTTTCCGTTCCTGCCTTCGCTGTTCGTTTGTTTTTATGATTTCGCGGACTGACGAAGCTTTTGCAGCAATTCCTCAAAGTATGCCGGAAGCGGTGCCTGAAATTCCATATATTCCTGTGTGGACGGATGAATGAAGCCAAGCACATACGCATGAAGTGTCTGTCCCTGAAGCGGATACGGGCATTTTGCAGGTCCGTAAAGTATATCTCCAAGAAGCGGATGACCAATGGATGCCATATGGACACGAATCTGGTGTGTACGGCCTGTTTCCAGCCTGCACTCAATCCAGGTAAAGCGGCCAAAACGCGCCAACACCCTATAGTGTGTCACCGCATTCTTTCCATTCTTACGGTTAATCGCCATGCGTTTCCGATTATGCGGATCTCGCCCAATCGGTGCGTCAACCACGCCCTCATCTTCTTTTAAATTGCCATGAACAATTGCATAATAGCGCCGTGTAATGGAGTGTTCCTTCAGCTGCGCAGCAATGCAATTGTGTGCGGCATCGTTTTTGCAGGCAATGATTACGCCCGTTGTGTCCATGTCAATGCGATGAACGATTCCAGGACGAACCACACCATTTATACCAGATAAGCTGTCCTTGCAATGATACAGCAATGCATTGACAATTGTTCCCGATGTGTGTCCAGCCGCCGGATGCACGACCATTCCCTTTGGCTTATTGATCAAAATTACATCATCGTCCTCATACAAAATATCAAGCAAAATATCCTCTGCCACTACTTCAAGCGGCTGTGGTGCCGGAAGATTCACACAGATCTCATCGCTTTCTCTTAGCTTAATTCCGCTTTTTTTTACTGGTGTGCCATTGACGCTCACATTTCCCTGCTCGATCAATTTCTGCAGAAAGGAACGGGTGTATTCTTCATATTGATCAGCCAGGAAACGATCCAGACGCGTATTGTCCTGTTCAGCCCCAACAACCAGAAGCTCGTTTATGTCATTGTGATTTTTCAGTTCACTCATGTCTCTTCCCTGCCTTTCCTGATAGTTTTAGAAATGCAAAGTCGTCATCCCTGTAGCAGAAAAAGAGTGCAATCAAAAGGACTGCTGTTGAAATCGTAATATAGCAGTCCGCCACATTAAATACAGGAAAATTGATCGGTATAAAATAAATCATATCAACCACGTAACCTCTGAAAATGCGATCAATCAGATTACCGAGTGCGCCTGCCGTGTAGGTAACACAGAGAATCCGCAGCATACGATACGACTTCTGGCTCAGCAGGCGTACATAGCAGTACAAAAACACAGCAACCATCACTGCCGTAATCAGGAAGAAAAAAAACTTCTGATTCTCGAAAATGCCGAACGCAGCACCTCTGTTTTCCACGTATGTGAGTGTCAATACATTGGAAATCAGCTTGATATCATGTACCTTTAATACAGATACAGCCAACAGCTTTGTAATCTGATCAAGTGCAATGAGTAGCACGCATAGCAGAGCGGCAAACGCCACACGTTTCTTTTTCATATGAGTCACCTCACGCATCCTGGCACACAAAGTCAAGTGCTTCGCGCATCTCATCCATCGTAACTGTACGATCGACTACAGCCTCGCCAAGTGATTTTAATAGAATAAAACGAATCTGATTTCCCTGCATCTTCTTATCACTCTTTGTCGCAAGGAGTGCTGCTTCCTTGTCCACTCCTGTCACGGTAACAGGCAGCTTGAATGATGTAAAAGCGTCAAGTACAGTCTGAAACTCATGTTGGGTCAAATAGCCCCTCTTCATACTGATATACGCTGCTGCTGCTGCGCCGATGGAGACGCATTCACCATGATAAAGCTCCCCTGCCTTCTGTTTCTCGATCGCATGTCCAAGTGTGTGACCAAAATTTAATAAGCTGCGAATGCCCTGTTCAGTCGGATCTGCCTCTACTACTTCGCCCTTAATGCGGCAATTATGATAATCCATCTCAATCAGTGTATCAGCGTCCTGATTGCAAATCTCCTCATGATGCATTTCAAGCCAGTCAAAAAACTTCCTGTCGCGTATCAAGCCATGCTTTACAACTTCACCCATACCGGACAGGTAATCGCGCTCATCCATCGTGGACAGCGTAGATACATTCATATAGACAAGCTTTGGCATACAGAATGCACCAACCATATTTTTGTAGCCATCAAAGTCAACGCCGGTCTTTCCGCCCACGCTGCTGTCAGACTGTGAAAGAAGGGTTGTTGGAATTTGGATAAATGAAATTCCACGCAAATAGGTTGCCGCAGCAAATCCGGTAATATCGCCGACTACACCGCCACCGAGCGCTGCAAGGTAATCCTTGCGGTCAAAATGAGCCTCAATCAACTCTTTATAGATATCGCGCACCACATCAAGCGTCTTGTGAAGCTCTCCCTCTGGAAACTGGAAGGAAATCACCTTTGCCGCTACCAATTCCAATTCCTTTCGCACTGCTTCTCCATACAAATGGCTGGTATTGGAATCCATAACGATGCAGACTTTTCTTCCCTCAAGACCAATCTGCTTTATCTTTTCTGCAAGCTTATCAAAACCTGTCTCAAAAACAATCTCGTAAATCGGCTTATGCGCCGGATCATTCACCATTAAACTTTTTGACATCGCGTTCCTCTCTTTCTTATTTTAAAAGCGTAACTGTTCGGTGTCCTCACAGTCACGATGAAAAGTATTTCGTGCCTTCAGCAGCAAGTACTTCAGATGATACCGAATAGTCACATAAAAACTTCTATAGTTGCCATCAGCCTGCCCTTTCTGGTGACAGCTGAAGTTCCCTTATAACGAAACTTTCCAAGCCCGCGCACGGAAACCAGATCGTTATCTTTTAAGGTATAGGCATTCGACGTGATAACCTTGCCATTCACCTGTACCTTTTCCTCGCTGATGTAAGCAGTCAGCTTACTTCGAGACTGTGAAAAAGCAAGACCGATCACGGCATCAAGACGCACGGAGGCGATGCTTCCTGTGATTTCCTTTACCTTTGGCACATAGTCAAACTCCTGCCAGTCAACCTTTTTGCACCCAACACTTGTATGGCGGATTCTCGTCAGATTTTCGCATATATAATCCGCTATGGGTTCGGACACGATCAGATATGCCTGCATCTCCTGCACGATAATATCACCTGTCTTTGCCCTTGAAATACCAAGGTTCATCACAGCCCCCAGATAATCGCGATGTGTCAGTTCCTCCGAAAACTTCTTCATCAATGGCTGAACCAATAATAAAGAGATAGGAGCCGGGTATTCTTCCCCAACTCCTAACGGTTTATAAAATATAATCTTTCGTTCGGCAAACTCATAACCACCGCACAGACTCATCGAAACTGGCACAAGCTTATCCTTTGCAAAAGTCAAAAACAGATTTTGCTCATTGAGCGTCAGAAAATCGCTTCCTATCGGATATCCTCTTCTGTCACAAGCCTCTGCTAAATCCAGCAGATGACTGCAAATCATCTGTTCTTCTCTGTTCATCTCATCATACCTTCAAGCTGTAAGATGAAAGATCAGATGAGTCGTCATCGCCAAGCAGTTCAGTGAAATCACCAGACAACTCTACATTGCTCGGAGTTGCAATGATGATCTTCTTTGAGATCTTCTGCAAATTTCCACCCATAGTAAAACATGCACCTGATGTAAAATCAATAACACGCTGAGCAGTATCAAAATTCATAGCTTCCATGTTCAGCACAACTGTTTTTCCTGAAAGTAAGATTTCAGCAATGTCCTTGGTATCGTTATACTCTTTTGGAATGATCATACATACTTCGGACTGTTTCATAACGCCGTTCATCGGAACCACCTTGCTTGCAGAAGTCTTTGGCTGCTTCTTGCGGAATGCTGCCGCGGAAGAAGCTGGTGCAGACTCAGCCTTTAAAGTTTCCGGCTCTGCTTTTTTCTCCTCAGCTGCGCTCGCTGCGGTTTCCTCCTCCTCTTCTTCGCCTTCTTCTGTTATATCCATATCATAATCTCCATCGTACTCATCTGTGGAAGAAAAATTCATCTTATTCAAAAAACCATCTAAAAAACCCATCTCTGTTCTCCTTCTTGTGTTATCGTGAACCAAATATGCCAGTTCCCACTCTCACAATCGTCGCGCCCTCTTCAACTGCAACAACATAATCGCCGGTCATGCCCATAGATAGCTCCTTCATTAATATATTATCAATGTTTTTACTCTGAATGTCAACTGCTAATTCATATAATTTTTTAAAATATTTGCGATTGTCCTCCGCATTTTCTACAAAAGGAGCACTTGTCATAAGGCCCTTCACACAAATTCCAGGCATCGTAGAAATTGCCCGGCATGCATCTTCCACTTCTTCCATGAAAAAGCCAAACTTGCTCTCTTCTCTTGCCACATTGACTTCCAGCAAAACCGGAATTTCAATGTTTAATTTTTGTGCCTCATCACTGATTTGCTTTGCCAGACGCAGACTGTCCACGGAATGGATTAATTCAACTTTACCAGCAATATACTTTACCTTATTGCGCTGCAGATGACCAATCATATGCCACTTTAGCTGCTTCGGCAATACCTCCATCTTGTCACACATTTCCTGTACCTTATTCTCGCCGAAGGTATTCTGACCTGCCTCAATCGCCTCCTCAATCAGCGAAACCGGCTTTGTCTTGCTGACGGCAACAAGCAATACGTCCCTTTGATCTCTTCCGGCACGTGCGCAGGCTGCTGCAATATTGTCCCTTACCTGTTTTAAATTTTCATTTACCATCTTGCATTTCCTCCTTACCCTGTTTACCATCAATCATCTAGTCAAACCTTAATAGATAATCTGATTTTCTGTCACCAGATCGGCATTTAAGATAATACGATCATAGGCAGACAAACCATAATAGGTACCCGTGTTAATAATATAGTAGTTATTATCACTTGTCTCACTTATGATATCCACCTGACGGAAAATACAGTATCCCTTATTTACACTGTAGACACCTGACAACGGTGCTGATACCGCAATCAGCCGGCGGTCTGTCGCATCAGTCGTAATGGTTTCTGTTCCATCGTCACTTTTTTCCACACTTGCTCCGATTAAATAATCGTCTGTTGTCAGGCCAGATGCTGCAAT
Source organism: uncultured Oscillospiraceae bacterium (assembly GCA_963652495.1). GTDB lineage: Bacteria > Bacillota > Clostridia > Lachnospirales > Lachnospiraceae > Anthropogastromicrobium. The sequence continues at coordinate 54,603 of CAVJTU010000001.1, read as the reverse complement.
ATAATAGCTGTTTCCCTGTTTTGCATAAATAGAAATTCTTGTAAACACCGCCTGCGCACTGCCATCGGACTGAATCTCCTCTTTAAAGACACCCACTCCTTTTGACTCAGAATTGATCACATATTGCTCCGGCACAACAAGAAAATCTTTACTGAGTACAGCCGACTTTGGAATTTTGTAGCCCTTAATATCATCCTCCGCAATCCGGAAATCAAGAAAACGTTCTGTCAGATAGCTTGAACCATATTTGTTCAAAGAAATAGTCGCCATCGTGGTGCCGTCGGATGCTGTGTGAATGTCAAATGCACCATTTACTGTCACACCGATCGAAGTCAGTTCAATCGAAAGATACTTTTTATTTCGATAACGCGCTGCATCTGTCTCACTTATCGCAAAAGTGATGCTAAACGAATCATCCGGCACCAGCTTATACGCAAACTCTCCCTTACTTCTCTGTTCTCCATTGCTGTAGACCTTCATCGAATAGGCATCCTCATCAAAACAGGATACTGTCACATCCTCCGGCGTATAGCCATCGTAGTTGTCCGTTCGGAACAAAATATATCCACTCTGATCGCTTTTGACACAGTATGCATCCTCCGAAGAAATCCCTTCAAGTGCATCAGACGCGACCATCAAATATGCATCGAAAACAGACACTTCCAAATCATTTTTGTCCTGATAAGCAAGTGAAAAATTAGAGTCCAGATCATGTCTTGCTGCTTTCTCAAGCTTTGTTTTTAGTGTATTGATACTCGCTGCACTCAGAACCTGTGCATTGCTGTATTCCTTTACAAGTGCATCTGTGATCGCACTGATGTCCTGCGTTGTGTAGATTGTGCTGCCAAGTGCAGCCTTCAGACCCTCCCGCACGGAATAATTTACATATGCGTCCTTTGCAAGCGTAATCATCTGCTCATCCCTTGTGATAAAGCCTCTATAGTCCGTTGCGATTGAATATAAAGCTTTTTCCTGTACCTCAAAAATGCTGATTTTCTCCTTCGTAAAGAAAAAATACAGCTGTACAATCAAATATACAAAAATAAAAAGGAAAAGAAAACCAATCACGCTGCCGTGCCACCGGCTTTTGTAACGGATCACTTTATTGTTTTTTTCTGCCATCCGGTATCCTGCCTTTCTCTTCCGGTGCCGCAGCGCCGGACATCTTTTTCATTATAACAGTTTTCACAAAAAAAGAAATAGTTTTTTTATCGATGTATAAAATACCTTTATGATGAAAAAACTAAGAACAAATAACAAAGCCGTTTACGGCAGAATGAGAGGTTATTATGTCAAAAGTATATGATTACATTGTACTGACTGTTGTGGTAATTGGAGCAGTAAATTGGGGACTGATCGGCTTTTTCAAGTTTGATCTTGTCGCATGGCTCTTTGGAAGCATGTCGCTTCTGACGCGCATTATCTATGCAATCGTAGGAGTGGGCGGACTCTATATGCTTTCCCTGTATGGACGCATCCGTGGAATTGGAGATGAGTGAAAAAAGGAGCCGGTAACGGCTCCTTCCTACCATAAAATCTTTTTTTACTAATCGTTTTTACAAAGACACGATGATGTGAGACTTTACTTCATCAGACAATTCGGTAGCATCTGCTGAAACACTCAAAACAAAATCAACTCCGAACTTTGCAGAAATCGCTTCCAGTGCCTTGACTGCCTCTGTGATGTCGCTGCCCTCGAGACACGAAATCTTCAGAAAACTGTCAAAATACATTTTCTCAAGATCGTGATCCTGAGAAATGATTCCACTGACAAATCCGATAAATGCATCGTAGGAATTGATTCCATAATCCGAAACATTGATCAAACGAACCTTGTTGCTCAGCTCATACATGTGCTTTGCAGTCTTATCCAGATATACTACACTCCCCTGCGCAGATGCAACAGCACCGTTTACGCTGTCTAACAGATACTTTGTTTTTCCCTTGCCCTTCTTGCCTGAAATAATCTGAACCATATGCTTGATCCTCCTTATATGAATTAGCCTTTTACACTTAAGACCAACGGTAACTCTTGCGTATAGTATAGTATATTTTGCTGAATAAAGCAAGCCGAAAAATATATTTTTTTATAAAATTATCAGATTTTCGACAACAATGTGTTCATCTGATTATATAGTTCGTCTTTTGACTCTGCACCGAGAATCACAGCTATGTACTCCTTATGATGGCTGTCCCTAGCCAGTACTACAAGGTTGTATCCTGCCGTATTCGTGTGTCCAGTTTTGCCGCCAACAATAGTCACGCCTGATGGCGGCGTATACGCTCCAAGCAGATACTGATTTGTGCTGTTAAAGCTTTTTGTGACATTCTCACCGGCTGCATTTGTATAGTAACACATAAAGGAACCTCTCGCGATGATATCCCGAAAAGTCTGATACTTCAGGCACTCTTGAAATATCAGGTAGATATCATATACAGAGGAATACTGTTTTGACTGAGTAAGACCAGTCGGATTGACAAAATGTGTATGACTGGTCATAAGTTCTTTGCACTCCTGATTCATCAGATCAACAAAGGCTTCCTGTGAACCGGAAACTGCAATCGCAATATCAATGGCAGCATCGTTGCCCGAGTAGATCAGCGCAGAACTCAAAAGGCTGGACAACAGCATCTTATCACCCGGTTCAAAGCCACACTTAACAGCACTGCCTTCCAGATCAGTCGGACTGTAGGAAATCGTAACTTCCTGATTCAAATCTGCATGCTTCATAGCCACAAGTGCCGTCATAATCTTCGTAATACTGGCAATTTCACGCTCCTCGTCTGCATTTTTGCTGTAAAGAGTTTTCTGATCCGTAATGTTGAACAATGCACCTGCCGGCGCCTCTATGTCATCTTCTAAAAATTCGTCCTCATTTTCGATCACGCACAAACTGGCAGCCACACCATCCAATCTTGACAGTTTATCCTCCGATGTCATCAGTGTATCCAGATGTGTTCCAAAGTCATCAAGAAGCGTAGGCGATGAGTGGATGCAGCCCGCTGCACCGACAGCACCGCATAGAAAAAGTGCTGCCAGTGTACAAATGATCCCTTTTCTCATGAACGGTACGCCTCTCTCCACTCAAGATCACCGCAGTCAAGGGAGCGAATCAAAAGTTCGGCGGTTGCCAGATTGGTTGCCAACGGAATGCTGTAGATATCACAAAGATGCAGCACTCTTTGTACTCTCTTTGTGTTGCCTGGGCTGACTTCTCCCGGATCGCGGAAGTAAAATACCAGATCCATACTGTTGTTTTCGACCTGTGACGCAAACTGCTGTTCACCACCTAATGGACCTTCAAGGAACTTATTAACGGACAGTGTTGTGGCCTCCTCGATCAATCTTCCTGTTGTTCCCGTTGCATAGAGGCTATGCTTATTTAAAATGCCTCTGTATGCGATGCAGAAGTTTTGCATCAGTTTCTTTTTGGAATCGTCTGCTATAAAACCAATATTCATAATGATACCTCCAATAAAATGATGTTGGGGTCAAAAGGCATTTTGACCCGCTTGACTCAGAACACTTTCATTTTTCTGTGCATGCTGATATTCAGCAGGATTCCCATCATAATGTACGTGCTGATTAATGAACTCATACCTGCGCTGATAAATGGAAGCGGTGTTCCCGTATTCGGCAGAAGCAGCATTGCTACTCCCATATTGATAAAGCACTGGATCAACAGCATCGTGACAAATCCGCCTGCAATAAGCCTTCCCTCAAGATCAGGACTTCGCCCCGCAATCTTGAGTCCCTCAATAAACAGCAGCAGATAAATCAATATAATAAATGCACTTCCTGCAAAACCCAGTTCTTCTCCCACGACAGCGAAAATAAAGTCGCACTGTTCCTCTGACAGAAAATTTCCGTTTTTCACGGATTCATAAGTAGAATTGTTCAAACCTTTTCCGGTCAACTGACCGCCGCCGATCGCCATGACGGAATTTAACTGCTGGCGTGTCTGATCCGGATACTCTTCCGGAAAGAAATATGAATTGATACGGTTTGCCTGATACTGCTGGAGAATCCCTTTATCGATAAACCAGTTCAGTGTCTTTTGCTCTGGTTCGTAAATGCAAAGCAGAAGCGCCGCCACTAAAACAGCAGCCACACCAAGCACACCGCCTACCCACTTCCAGCTGATCCCACACACAAAAACCATTGCAATAAGCGAAAAAATAATAATCACAGATGTAGAAAGATCCGGTTCGACGTAGATCAGATAAACAGTCACGCCTGTCACGGCAAAATATGCAAGCAGATAAAACACGTTGTTAATGCGCTTTTGGATACGCATCAGCACGAAAACTGCCATCAACACAACGGCAACCTTTGAAAACTCGGACGGCTGAATGGTACCAAATCCCGGCAGACGCATCCAACGGTTTGCATTACTGATATTCAATGGATTGATATACTTTACGTAAATCAAGAGTGCCATGCTGATTGCATAAAATACAATCGAATATTTGATCAGCTTGTGGTAATCAACACATGCCAGAATCACCATGAGGACAATTCCGATGATCATTCCAAGGATCTGTTTTTGTGTGGTCGTAAACATTCCGGTTACAGCTTCATTCTGCGTCGCGCTGTGAACCATAAAAATACCGATAATACTTAGTATCAGTGCATATAGTATGATCTTAAAATTAAGATTGCTCAGATGCAGGGCTTGTCCTGTTTTTCTCTTGCGCATACTGGCAGATTTCCTTTCTTTGTCTCTATCTGTCTTCTTTGACTGCGGAAAGCTCTGTGATGGTAAACAGCAAAATTCTCCCCGTGCTTCGCTTTACATACAGACAGATATTTTTATCAGATACCGGCAGATATTTTGAAATCGTCCTGGTAATGTCATGTTCCATGCAGTTTAGCACCTGCGGTGTACACTGCGTATGTTCCTCAAGCATCATTTGTATCAGACGCTCCTTCGCAGTCTTTCCGGAGCAAATTCCCTGACCGGGTAATGAATGCCTGACCATATCGCCTCATTTTCCTTTCTTTTCCAAAATACTTTTTAGCCTTTGGAGCAGCCTCTTTTGTGAGACAGGCTGTGTGACCGGGATATCTTCACCCATGATTCTTCGACAGATATCAATAAATGTCTGTCCCAACGGGGTATCCCTTCCGGCTACCGGTTCTCCATTGTTGCTCGATATGACGATCTCTTCCTCATCCGTCACAGCACCGATTACCGGAACCGTTAATATTTCCTGAATATCACTAAGTGACATCATATCCTCTCTCTCCACCAGATCGGGACGAATACGGTTGACAATCATTTCCATCTTTTTCATCCCGTCAGCTTCAAGAAGACCAATCACCCGATCCGCATCACGTATCGCAGATACCTCCGGCGTGGTGACGATAATCGCTCTCGAAGCACCTGCCACGGCATTTTTAAACCCCTGCTCAATACCTGCCGGACAGTCCAGAATTACATAATCAAATTCTTCTGTCAATTCCTGTGTCAGCTTTTTCATCTGCTGCGGTGTAACGCTCGATTTATCCCTTGTCTGCGCCGACGGCATCAGATACAGACCCTGATGATTTTTGTCCTTTATCAGTGCCTGTTTGATCCGACAGCTTCCCTCTACTACATCAACAAGATTATATACGATGCGATTTTCCAATCCCATCACAACATCCAGATTCCGAAGACCGATATCCGTATCAATCAGGACGACCTTATTCCCCAGAAGCGCAAGACCGCATCCAAGATTTGCAACAACCGTTGTTTTTCCGACTCCGCCTTTTCCCGACGTCACAACAATCACTTCACTCATGATATTTTCCAAACCTTTCTGAGCCTTTTCTTTATTCCTGTCTTTGGTATCCTGCATCAGTCACTGTACGTAGCTGACTCTCCAAGTGTATTATAGGACTTGTCCAGAATGTCTTCCATATCAATGTAGCCAAAGTAATATTGATAAATGTAGCGGCAGACCACTGCAGCATTGTATGCCATATAGCCATGTGGAATGGAAACTGTAACAGAAATCTTTGGATCGTTATACGGGCCGTAAGAAATAAAGGTCGCATGGTTCGCACGGGAAAGATTCTCCTGCACGGAACCGGATTTTCCGGCAATGTCAATCTGCAATCCGGTAAATGCACTCGCCGCTGTACCAGCACCGTGAACTACTCGGTACATACCCTCTCTCATGACATCGTACGTTGTCTGTGAAATGCCCTCGATCTGCTCGCTCTGTGGAGTAAGTTCTTCAATCACATTTCCGTCTGCATTACAGATCTTATCTAACAGACGGAAAGTATAGAGTGTACCATCCGTTGCGAGTGCAGTCACGTAGCGTGCCAGACTGATAGCGGTCAGATTGTTAGTACCTTGTCCAATCGCAGACGTTACCGGATACTCAGTTGAAATCTGTGAAAGATTTTCTGCGACTTCCACGCCGCTTTTCTCGCCAAAGCCATACTTTTCCGCATATTTGCGAAGCATTGCCAGACCAAGCTGTGCGTCATATTCACCATTTTCATTTAAACTCAGGCGATAGCCGACCTCATAAAAATAGAAGTTGCATGACTGTTCAATTGCGCCGGCTGTATTTAACGGGCCATGCTCACCGCCAGACTCACGTGCAATCCAGCATCGCGGATGATCCAATTTATCAAAAGTACCGATACAGTCAATGTACTCAGAACTGTCAATCACGCCCTCTTCGAGCCCCGCGCTGGTCGTTACCAGCTTGTAAACAGAACCTGGTGCGATACGAACCTGAGTTGCCTTATCGTACAATGGCTCCGACTGGTCATTAATCAGCTTTGTCCAATACTCTGCATCTACCGTTCCTGATAACTTATTCAGGTCATAACCCGGATAGGACACCATTGCCAGCAGTTCTCCTGTTGTCGTATCGGTTACAATCGCGGAACCGCTGCATGGATCGAGTGCAATCTGTGCCGGTGTCAATTCGGTATTTCCAATTTTCTCTCGAATAAAGGTAAATGCCGTCTGCGCATCTCCATTCTGAAGTTCCTGATAGGACTCATTATCGGCATCTAAAATGCCCTGATCGATTAACGCCAGACACACCAGATTACCGGAAAGCTGCTCATTGTAAATCAGCTTTTTGTATATAAGCTTACGAAAACCACTGTCAGCCGAAAGATTTTTTTCACAGAAGGATACGACCTGACTCATAACCTGACTGGAATCAGAATAAGCAGACTCTGAACCAAGCTTTGAGGAATCAATCCATCCTTTTGAAATCACATAGGACAAAAAGTCATAAAATGAAATCTCTGCATTTTTCCATGAAAGAAATGTTTCATCGGAGGTATCAATCTCATCCGCCGTAATAATTCCCTTTTCCCGTAAGAATGTGTAGACATATTGCATGTAATCCTGCATATCCTCTGTCAGTTCAGACTGAATCGTTGCATCTGCTGCCAGTTCCTCCAAAATATGGCGAAGAGCAAGTGTGGACTCTCCCTCATACAAGGCGAGAATCTGCTGCTCAGCTTCTGAAGCACCATCATCCGCAAAATGCTGTTCTTCCAGAATGTTGTTATTAAACATCTGATAATAGACATCTTTTACAGAAATCTGGAACTCACTTGCAAGTGTCGAATCGTCAGCCTCGAAATCCTCGATTGTCAGCTTTCCGACAAGAACATCAGCAAGACGCTGCTCCACGATATGGTACACTGCCACCTGAAGATCATGATCAATCGTCAGGTAAATATCATTTCCACGGACGGAAGGCTCACTGCTAATTGTATCAAGAATCTGTCCGACATTATTCAAATATACCGTATCGGTACCCTTCGTTCCGGAAAGCTCACTCTCATAATACTGTTCGAGTCCGTCTTTTCCAACCATATCTGTTGCCTCATAGGTAGGATCACTCTCCTGAAGTGTCTCAAGTTCCTGCGTACTCGGCTTTCCGGTATAACCCAAAATATTGGAAAAGTATACGCCATCCGGATAAACACGACGCTCCGACTGCTCCACCTCAACACCGAGCAGCTGATCCTGATTCTCAAGAATCGCCGCCTGAAGTTCTGCCGAGATATCGGAACATACTGTTGTGGACTTATACTTTGCATAAGTCGTCAGACGCATCGCATAGCGAATATTACACAGATCGAGTGATTCCTCCTTGCTGATCTCATCTGCGCGGCTCCACTTGGTGGTAAAATTATACGAAACCTTCATCAAACGGCTCATTACAGTCTCTGCATCATAGGAATAAACATCCTCGCCCTCTTTTTCTTTTTCCTGAATGAAGGATGTTCCATATACATCGCGGATCAGCTGGCGAATCGCGCTGTCTTTTCCGCTGTAGGCAAATTCGCCGCTGTCATCAATAATGATCGGCAGCTCCGTCACAATGGTTCCACCATGCTTTTTCACGACAGCAATCAGACGCAGCAGCATCTCGTTGAAATCACCATTTGCCTTTGTATAATCACCCGTATCCTTTACGGTCAGGTTATAGACGACCTCATTTCCGGCAAGGACCACTCCATTTCGGTCATAGATTGTGCCTCTCGTGGCTGTCGTTGTAATCTCATTTTTAGTACGGGAAACATACGAATCATAATAAGCTGCTCCATCCAAGATCTGGAGCTGGAACAGCCTTACAACCAGGACTGCCAGAAAAAACGTGCACACAATACCAAGCCAGAAAATTCTGGACTTCAATGTATTTTTTACCCATTCCCTGAATAAATCCCAATATTCTTTAAGCAAATCTCTTTTCTCCTCTTTTCTCTGCCTCTGTCAGATGTCTGTCTGCTGTCATGATTATGCCATATACGATGATCGTGGCAACCGCAGTCATCAAAAGCTCCGGGAGTGCCAGATTCTTGATATAATCAAATGCATTTACCCGGCCAAACAAAAGAAAACTGAACACATAAATATATATACTGTAAATCAGTTCATTGACGCTGCAAAGAAGCACAGGCATCACTACCATATCGTGTGACAGCACTCTTGTAAAAATACCATTAAAATAGCCGATGTAAAGAAATGCAAGCGTATAATAGCCTAACACGCCACCGCTGAATGCATCAAGCAGCAGACCGCAGCCAAGACCAGTAAACATTCCCCACATTCTGCCCTTCAAAAAGCCAACTGAAAAAGTGACAATCAAAAGCAGATTCGGTGCTGCTGTCAGAAGCGGGAACATCCTCGTAAAGTTTGACTGCAGTAAAAATAAGCTGACGGCAAGTACTATACATAAAACAACTCTTAGTATCTTAATCTTCATATGTTTTTCTCCATCCCCACTTACTCTGTTTGCTGCTTTTGCGTCGTGATTACGAGCACATTGCGAATATGCTTGAAATCAGCTGCTGGCTTAAGATAACCTGACGAAGCCAGTCCATTTTCATCTACCGATACATCCTGCGCATAGCCGATTACCAATCCCGGAAGGTAACGATCGGAAATGTTTGAGGTGACAATTACATTGTCTCTGCTGATGTCAAAATCGGTATCCATGTACTGAAGCTTTAACAATCCGTGTTCCTTCATGTACGGCAAATCGCCCGTAACAACACAACTGTCTCCAGTGGTGGACTGCATAGCACTGACGTTTACATTGTCGTTGATAATTGAAGTCACGACTGCATGTCCGGATGCGATGTCGGATATGTAGCCGACCAGTCCGCCGCCAGACAGCACATTCATCCCTGCTTCCAATCCATCGTCGCTTCCCTTATCAATTGTAAAGGTAGAAAACCAGTTTCCTGTCATATCCGAAAAGATTACCGTGGCACCGATTGTGTCATAATCCGCATAGGTACTTTTCAACTCAAGAAGTTCTCTCATATCCTGATATTCCTGAATTTTCTGATCATAAGAAACCATCTCATCCTTTAGTGATTCATTCTCTTCCTCAAGAGATTCGATTTTGGCTCTCATCTCTTCTTTCGTCAGACGATCCTGATCAAAGTCAAAGAAAAGGCTTCCAAGCTTGTTAATACCCTGCTGAACCGGCACCGTAATCGCGCCTGCAACCTGCGCAATCGATACGATGTTTTCTTTCTTAATGTAGTAATACCCCATCGAAGCCATGCAGCATACGGTTAATAGAAAAAGAATCAGCTGCGGTCTTCTGGTAAAGGGCATTCTCACATCGTTGTTTCTTTTGCTGCTCTTCATGAAATATATCCTCGTTCTTTTAAACTGATAAATCTGCCGTCCCCGATGATGACATGGTCAAGCAGCAAAATGGCGGTAAGTTCTCCTGCCTTTTGAATCTGCCGTGTGACTTCAATATCCTCCCTGCTCGGAGTAGGATCACCGCTTGGGTGATTGTGAATCAAAATGATCTTTACGGCCTGATAGCGAAATGCCTCAACAAAGACTTCTCTAGGCGAAAGAATGGTCTGATTCACTGTACCTTTCGTCAGCACAAGATCTCGAATCAATGCTCCCTTGTTGTTTAAGAGCACAAGAATCACCTGCTCCTGACGTTCATCTTTCAGACGGTTCATATAATAGTTTCCGACTGCCTGAGGACTGTCCAGTACAATCCCCTGCTGCCTTGCTGTGCTAAGACGCCTTGCAAGCTCGCCAATGCACTGGAGCTGTATCGCCTTTACTTTGCCAATTCCCCGTATGCCTGTCAGCTGTTCAACCGTCATGGAAACCAGTCCTGGAAGGCTCTCAATTGAAAGGAGCCTCGACGCAAGCTCAAGGGAATTTTCACCAACACTTCCCGTGCGCAAAATCACGGCAAGCAGTTCGGCATTGTTTAATGCACCGGCACCCTGCTCCACACACCGCTCATACGGTCGGATATCTTTGGGCAGCTGCTTTGAAATATCATGCTTCATAATCGTTCCTTACTTCCAGGTATCGAAACCATTATGCATTCATTTTAGCACAATTCTTTTTTAAAGTATAGAAGAAATTTTTGAATATTAAGAAATCCGTATGCCAAAAGCTGACAGATTCTGCTTTGACATACGAAAATCTTCGCGAATAACCGCCATGAAAGCGGCTCAACGATTGTTTTGTCGATAAATCTATAATATGATACCAGGGTCAAAAGGTCAGAAAGCCGATGCAAGCTTGCTTGCAAGAGGATTTTTGACCTCTTGACCCGCCAAAAACATGAGCAAGATTACGAATGTTTTTGAAGATTGCGAGAGTGCAAAGCACGTAGCAATCTGGTATCAAAGGGGTCAAAATGCCTTTTGACCCCAACATCACAATGTAACAATTCCAGCCTGAACAAGCTTCTCGAGTGCCATCATAATTCCATACTTTGCATGATACCAGGTAAGACCGCCCTGAAAATAAACGGCATATGGCTCCTTTAACGGGCCATCAGCACTCAGTTCAATGGAAGAACCCTGAATAAAGGCACCTGCTGCCATGATGACCTGTGAATCATACCCCGGCATATCCCACGGCTCTGGTGTTACATAGCTGTCAACCGGTGCTGCCGCCTGAATCCCCTGACAGAATGCAATCAATGCCTCCGGCTTTTTCAAGGTTACCGCCTGAATGATATCATAACGCGGCTCTGTGCCGTTTGGAATCACATCATAGCCAAGTCTTTCAAAAACATTTGCAGCAAAAATTGCACCCTTAAGTGCGCCTGCTGCTACAGTCGGTGCCAGAAAAAAGCCCTGATAAAAGGCTGGAAGAACACCTAAAGATGCGCCAACCTCCTGGCCAAGTCCGGGTGCGCTTAGGCGGTATGCGCACTGCTCAATGCAAGACTTTGTTCCGCAGATATAACCGCCAATCGGTGCCAGTCCGCCGCCCGGATTTTTGATCAGAGAGCCCACTGTCATATCAGCGCCGACATCAGACGGCTCAATTTCCTCGATAAACTCACCGTAACAATTATCTACCATACAGATCACATCCGGCTTAATGGACTTGATAAAAGCGATCAGTTCGCCGATGCGCTCAACAGAAAGCGTCGGTCTTGTCTGATAACCCTTGGAACGCTGAATGGTTGCCACCTTTGTCTTTTCATTGATTGCAGCGCGGATGCCATCCCAATCAAAACCGCCTTCCGGCAGCAGATCTACCTGACGGTAGGAAATGTTATACTCTCGTAAAGAGCCAACAGACGGGCGAATGCCAATCACTTCCTCAAGTGTATCATACGGCTTTCCAACCGGGGAAAGCAGTTCATCGCCAGGGCGAAGATTTGCAGACAATGCGAGTGCCAATGCGTGAGTTCCGCATGTGATCTGCGGGCGCACCAGTGCCGCCTCTGTATGAAAGGTATCCGCATACACCTTCTCAATTGTCTCTCTTCCCATATCGTTATAGCCATATCCGGTTGTCGCTGCAAAACAAGCCTCACTAACGTGATTTTTCTGCATTGCACCGAGTACCTTCATCTGATTTTGCTCAGCAATGCGGTCAACCTCACAGAAACGCTCCTTCAGTCCCTGCTCAATCTTTTCGCAAAATTCATATGTTTTCTCACCAATCCCCATGGACAGGTAGGTCTCTTTCATGGTCATTTTCTTTCTCTCTTTCTATGCTGTGTGTTGTATTACAGATTCAATTTTTCTTTGCACTGTGCAGTCAGCTGCTTTAAGACTTCTTCATTTGTCAAATTATCAATATCAAGCCAAATCACATCGCGCTCCCGTCGAAACCAGGTCAGCTGACGCTTTGCAAAATGTCTTGTAGACTGTTTAATCTGATTGACAGCCTCTTCCAACGTGCATTCCCCGTCAAGATAAGCAAAAATTTCCTTATAGCCAAGTCCCTGCATGGAGACAAAGCTTCGATCATATCCCATCGCCTTTAACGACTCGACTTCCTTTAACAGGCCGTGCTCCATCATCTGATCAACGCGCAGATCAATGCGGCGATACAATTCTGCGCGATCTCGATTCAGAACAAAATAGCAGAAATTGTATGGTGATGCTTTCTGTCGCTGTTTCTCATTATGCTCGGAGATTGGACGTCCTGTCAATTTAAAATACTCAAGTGCGCGGATCAAACGTTTTGTATTGTTGGCATGAATTGCTTCTGCCGATGCCGGATCGACCTTGCGCACTTCTTCTAACAGCCATTTGCTTCCAAGCTCATTTGCCTGTTTCTCAATCTGTACACGGTAATCGGTATCCTCGCAGGTATCTTCAAAGTCAATATCATACAAAAGAGCCTGAATATAAAAGCCAGTTCCCCCCACTATGAGCGGAATACGACCATTGGCATAAATTTTTTCCATCGCTGCTTTTGCCATCTGCTGAAAGCGAACCACGGAAAACTCATCGCCCGGTGACAGCTCATCCACCAGATAATGAAAAATCCCTTGCATTTCATCCGGCATGATTTTGGCAGAACCGATATCCATATATTTATATACCTGCATGGAATCTGCGCTGATGATCTCACAGCCAAGCTGTTTTGCCAGCCCAATTGAAGCATTTGTCTTTCCCACTGCCGTCGGACCGGTCAATATAATAAGTGGTTTCCTGTTCTCTCTATTTTTTTGTGTCATGTTTTCTTCCTAACTTCTATGATACTTCTGAACAATATGACGTTATACGATACTTAATCAACTCAAGGAAGTTCCCTGCTTCAATTGCGAAAACGTTCTGTTACACATTACACAATTCTTTTGAATTTCTTTTCAAGTTCGTACTTCGTCATCGTTATAATGGTCGGCCTTCCATGCGGGCATGCATATGGATTGTCAAGTGTCAAAAGCTGTGACACAAGTGCATCCGCCTCCTGAAACGAAATCTTCTGACCGCCCTTGATCGCCGCCTTGCACGACATAGAAGCAAGCTTTGACGCAATCAATTCGGACGGCGGCATTGTGCCTCGATCTTCAAGCCCGGACAGCATCTCCAAAAACAGTTCCTTCTCATTGATGCCGTATAAGTTTGCTGGAACCTCGCTGATCGCATACTCACGTCCGCCATACGGCTCAATCGTAAAACCGATGCGCTCAAACTCATCTTTAAATTCCTCCAGTAATGCTTCCTCTGCCCTTGTCAGCGAAACGATCAGCGGCGGACTCACAAACTGCGTGATGCGCTCCTTTTTGCGATATGCTGCCATCATGCGCTCATAATTTACCTTCTCATGTGCGGCATGCTGATCCATGATATAAAGCTGATTGCCATACTGAATCAGCCAATACGTGTCAAACAGCTGACCGATCAGGCGATGATGGATCCGTGCCTTCTCAGATAACAAAGGTTCGGTAAATAATGTTTGCTGTTCGGGCTTGGCAAAGACTTCTGGCGTTTCTGGTGTTTGAACGTTATCCGATGGTTTTTGTGTTGAAACTGGTTCTAGCGTTGGAACAGATTCCGACGTCGGAACAGCATCCGGTGTTGGAACGATATTAGACATTTTTTGAGGTGTCAGTGCTTCAGATGTCTTTTGTTCCTCTGCTATTTTTGATAGCGAAGGCATTTCCTGCCCAATTCGTTTGTGCATACCTGATGCTGCTCTATAAGCATCAGAAGACTCCGCAATTGCTGCTCCTGCTGCTGACGTTTGATATACTGATTTCTCTTGTGCATTTGATTCTGTTCGTGTTTGGGATTTTGTTTGTATCCCAGATTCCACCGATGTTTTGGATTCCATCGACGCCTTATGTTCTGTCGGCGGCGGTGGAATGATTTCCTTCATCGCCTGAATACGCCGCTGCTCGAACGGCTCCGGAAGTTTCTTATTTTCAACAACTTCTTTTTTTGCTTTTCCATCATCGCTGACATCCGGAATAAATTCTTTGCCGCGAAGTGTATTTTCTATCGCCGCAGTCAAAAGATCATAGACCTCGTTTTCCCGTTGAAAACGAACCTCCATCTTTGCCGGATGGACATTGACATCTATAAGTTTTGGCTGAATCTTAATATGAAGCACGGTAAACGGATAGCGATGCTGCATCATAAATGGCTTATATGCCTGTTCAATCGCCGCCGCAATCAGACGGCTCTTTACAAACCGGCCATTGATATAATAATTTTCAAAGGTTCGGTTTCCTCGTGAGATAATCGGCTTGCCAAGGTAGCCTGTCACCGAAAACAGCGGACACTCATAGGCAATCTCTAATACATTGGACGAAATTTCTCTTCCATAAATCGTATAGATCAAATCCTTCAAGCGTCCATTCCCACTGGTATAGAGCTTATTCTGCCCGCTGTTAATAAAGCGCATAGAAATATCCGGACGAAGCATTGCCATATTTTCCATCAATTGATTGATATAATTTCCCTCTGTTGCCGCTGTTTTTAAAAACTTTTTTCTCGCCGGCACATGGTAAAATAAATTTCGTACCAATATTGTTGTGCCGTCCGGCGCACCGATCTCCGTCAGGCTTTTCTCCTCACCATCTTCGATTTGATATGAGACACCAAGCATGGATTCCGGCGGTTTTGTGATCAATTCCACCTGTGCAATGGCTGCAATACTCGAAAGTGCTTCACCGCGAAAGCCAAGAGAACCAATGTCAAGCAGATCATCTATTGTATGAAGCTTGCTTGTCGCGTGACGCTGAAATGCCATGCGCACCTGATCCTTGTCAATTCCGCAGCCATTATCGGTAATACGGATAAAGCTGATTCCGCCTTCCTTGATTTCAACAGTAATCGCTGTCGCTTTTGCATCAATTGCATTTTCCAACAGCTCTTTTACAACAGAAGAAGGTCTGTCAATGACCTCTCCTGCTGCAATCTGATTAATTGTTGCCTGATCGAGCAATTGTATTTCGGGCATTGCAGACCTCCTTTGTATTTTTTTAATTTTTATATTTTTGATGTATCAAATCCTGTTTTTAAGCGTCGCCTGCATCCGATACAATGTATTAAGTGCATCGAGCGGCGTCATATTCGCAATCTCAAGCTTCTTGATTTCTTCAATAATCGAATCGTCCTTTACGGTATCAAAAAGCGTCAGCTGGTTGGCATCGACCTCATCCGGTCTGGACACACGCTTTTTAGACGGTGTTGCCTGCATCTGGGCAATCTCTCTTGCGCGCGCTGCAATATCCGCATCCGTCAGCTCTTCTACCAGTTCTTTTGCACGGTTGATTACGCGATCCGGAACACCGGCGAGTTTTGCAACCTGAATTCCATAGCTGCGGTCTGCACCGCCCTTTACGATCTTTCTTAAGAAAACAATATCATCGCCCTGCTCTTTGACCGCAATGCAATAGTTATTGACACCGTTTAACGCGCCTTCTAACTCTGTCAGCTCGTGATAATGCGTTGCAAATAATGTCTTTGCACCGAGTTGTCTGGTATCAGCAATGTACTCAACAACTGCCCACGCAATACTCATACCGTCATAGGTACTCGTTCCTCGTCCAATTTCATCTAAAATAATCAGGCTCTTCTTTGTTGCATGGCGCAAAATATTTGCCACCTCATTCATCTCTACCATAAAAGTACTCTGACCGGATGCCAGATCATCGGACGCGCCGACTCTGGTGAAAATACGGTCGCTGATACAGATATTTGCAGACTTTGCCGGAACAAAGCTTCCAATCTGTGCCATCAGTGCAATCAATGCCACCTGACGCATATAAGTCGACTTTCCAGCCATATTCGGGCCGGTAATAATCGAAATGCGGTTCTTTCCATTGTCAAGCAGCACATCATTTGCCACAAACATATCATTTGGAATCATCTGCTCAACGACAGGATGACGTCCGCTCTTAATCTCAAGAATGCCCTTCTCATTGATCTGCGGCTTTACATACTTCTGACGCTCTGCAACAAACGACAGCGATGCCATGACATCAAGAAGTGCAATGGCTCTCGCCGTCTTTTGAATACGCTCCACCTGTGAAGCCACACGATCTCTTACATCGCAGAAAAGATCATACTCAAGCGCCGATAGCTTATCCTCTGCACCAAGAATCAGATCTTCAAGTTCCTTTAATCCCTGCGTGATAAAACGTTCTGCATTGGTAAGTGTCTGCTTTCTTGTATAATCCGCCGGAACCATATCTTTAAAAGAATTCGTCACTTCGATATAATAACCGAATACCTTGTTATAACGGACACGCAGCGTCTTGATTCCGGTACGCTCCCGTTCCTTTGTCTCCAGCTCAGACAGCCATGTTTTTCCTTCTGTCTTTGAACGACGAAGCTTATCTACGTCTTCGTTATAGCCATCTTTAATGATTCCGCCTTCGCGAATGACAAGCGGCGGATCTTCTGTAATCGCACTGCTGATCAGACTTTCAAGGTCTTCAAGCGGATCAAGTTCCTCATACAATTCCTTCAATAATGTACTTTTAAAGCCTGACAGCTGCTGCTTGATCGGCACAAGCATCCGAAGCGATGCTGCAAATGCAAGCAGATCTCTTGGATTCGCTGTCTTATAGCTGATGCGCCCCGCCAGACGCTCCAAATCGTAAACCGGCTGAAGGTATTCGCGAATCTCTTCTCTTGTCACATATTCATTTAAAAGCTCTTCGATTGCATCCTGTCTCTTTAAGATCATCGCACGGTCGATTAATGGCTGCTCAATAAAGCTTCGAAGCAGTCTCGCACCCATCGCCGTCTTTGTCTTATCGAGTACCCACAAAAGGCTTCCCCGCTTTTCTTTCTCACGAAGCGTCTCTGTCAACTCCAGATTGCGGCGCGTAGACGTATCTACAATCATATAACAGCCTGTTGTATACGGCTGAATGTTTGTAATATGAGGCATTGTGCTCTTCTGCGTATCGTACAGATACTGCATCAGCGCACCAGCAGATATCATTCCGGCATCGTAATCCTCCAGGCCAATTCCAAGAAGCGAATTGGTATGGAAATGTTCAAGCAAAATCTTCTTCGCATTGTCTTCTTTATAATACCAAGAATCCGGCGTGGATACAGTAAAATGAAGACGTTCCTTCAGCGCATCCAGATTTTCTCCGCTCAGTTCAAATAAATCGTTGCAAATCACCTCTGCCGGTGTAAATTTAAACAGCTCGTCCTCTAATTGCTCCTTTGTCTTCAGCTCAGTCAGATAAAATTCACCCGTGGAGACATCGCATGTACTCACACCATAGATGCCGCCTACATAGGCAATCGACATCAGATAGTTGTTCTTTGTCTCATCCAGTGCCTTATTATCGCAAATCGTTCCCGGCGTTACCACTCGTATTACCTCACGCTTTACGAGCCCTTTCGCTAATTTGGGATCCTCCATCTGCTCTGCAATGGCTACACGGTAGCCCTTCTTTACCAGACGGTCTATATAATTATCGGCTGCATGATAAGGAACACCGCACATTGGCGCACGCTCCTCCAAGCCGCACTCTTTTCCTGTCAACGTAATCTCCAGTGCCTTTGACGCAGCGATTGCATCATCAAAAAACATCTCATAGAAGTCACCCAGTCTGTAAAATAAGATACAGCCCGGATACGCATCCTTTGTCTCAAAATATTTCTGCATCATTGGTGACAATTTCGCCCTGTTGATCTCCATTTGTTTTGCCTCTCTACTAACAGTCTGATAGCGGCTATCGTAACCGTCAGCCGCTATCATCCCCTTTATTTGTCTGTAACTATTCAGAGCCATGCAAAATTGCTTGCTGTGAATGCTTGCATTCAAACAGCACAGCAATTTTATATGGCGAAGCAACCACATGAGCAAAACAAAGCTGCATGCAGCGACGCACGGAACGCGCGGTTTTGTGAATGTGGTTCTGAATAGTTACATTTGTCTTATCTTATGCCTGTTCCACAAGCTCTCCTAAATAGTAAAAGCCCTTGGACTCTATAATTTTTACTTTGCAAATTGTTCCGATTAAGGAGCAATCCCCCTTAAAATGAACCATCGTATTGTTGCTGAGACGTCCTGACACCATAGACGGATCCTTCTCATTTACTTCTTCTACTAAAACATCAAGTGTTTTTCCTGTATCACGGCTGCATTGAGTCGTTGCGATAGACTGAACCAACTGTAACAGGCGGTTAAAACGATCCTTTACCACATTTTCCGGCACCTGATCGTCCATTGCTGCTGCCGGTGTTCCGGTACGCTTAGAATAAATAAATGTAAATGCACTGTCATATTGCACTTTGCGCACAACATCCATTGTATCCTCGAAATCTTCCTCTGTCTCGCCCGGAAAACCTACAATGATATCGGTAGTCAAAGAAAGATCCGGAATCTCACAGCGAAGCTTCGCTGCCAGCTCCAAATATTGTTCTTTGTCATACTTGCGGTTCATACGCTTTAAAATACGGCTGCTTCCGGACTGAAGCGGCAAATGCAAATGGCGGCAAATCTTCTTGGAATTTTTCATCACTTCGATCAGTTCATCCGACAAATCCTTCGGATGCGAAGTCATGAAACGAATCCAACGCAGACCTTCAATCTGCTCAACCTGCTGCAATAGCTGCGCAAATGTAATCGGATGTTCAAGTGTTTTTCCGTAGGAATTTACATTCTGACCAAGAAGCATAACTTCTACTACACCATCGGCTACTAACTGCTTAATTTCCTTAATAATATCCTCAGGCTGTCTGCTTCGCTCTCTTCCTCTCACGTAAGGCACGATACAATAGCTGCAAAAGTTGTTGCACCCATACATGATATTAACACCGCACTTAAAAGAATATTTGCGGACAGCAGGAAGATCTTCAACAATCTGATCGGTTCCTTCCCACACATCAATTACCTGCTCTTTTTTAGTAAATGCCTGATACAACAGTTCTGCAAGCTTAAATATATTATGAGTTCCAAATACAATATCGACAAAACGATAGCTGCTGCGGATCTTTGCGACCTCATCCGGCTCCTGCATCATGCACCCGCAGATGGCAAGCATACGGTGCGGTGCATTTTTCTTCCTGCCCTGATACATTCCTAAATGACCATATACCTTCTGATTGGCATTCTCACGCACGGTACAGGTATTCATGATCAGGAAATCGGCAGCCTTCTCGTCCTCTGTCTCCTCGTATCCGATCTGTTCCAGAACACCAAGCAGTTTTTCAGAATCCTTTGCATTCATCTGACAGCCAAATGTAGCAATATGAACACTCAGACTTCTTCCCAACTCTTCAGACTTTCTTTTTACATACTCTCTGTCCTTCGCCATGAAATAGAGCTGTCTGTTCGGCTCCGTCTCCGGTGCCGGAACAGTCGTATCTACCATGTTGATATCAATTCCGGTTAAATCGGAAACGTCTCTCAAATCTATACTCATAGTTATCCTTTCAGCGCTGTTTTTTGTTTTGTTGGTTTTGTTTTTTCTGTATATTTCCATCAAATGGGCAGAAAAAGATATATTGTATATTACACTTAGCCGTGTGAAATGTCAAGGTTATTTCCTGAACGAAAAAATAAAGGCGGCAGGACAAATCCCTGCCACCTTATCAAATAAATTGCAACGTTTCAGAAACACGCCTCTTTCAAAAGAAAGCGAGTATCCTGTTGTGACTTCTTTTCACACTTTCGTGTAACGTTGAAGCGTTACATGATATCCTTATTGTCTACGCCATCCATATCATCGAAATCCTGATTCTCGCCAACCATACCCCAGATGAAGGTATAAGCCTGAGAACCAGAACCACTGTGGATTGACCAGCTCGGAGAAATAACAGCTTCTTCGTTTCTCATAACGATATGACGGGTCTCCTGCGGCTCGCCCATGTAATGCATAACGAATGCATCCTCCGGCATATCGAAGTACAGATAAACCTCCATACGTCTGTCATGAGTATGGCACGGCATCGTGTTCCATACACTGCCCGGCTCAAGCTTTGTCATACCCATCTCCAGCTGGCAGCTCTCTACCTGTCCCGGAAGGATATACTTGCAAATAGTACGATGATTGGAAAGCTCCAGAGAACCAAGTTCTACCTTATTCTCATCCTTAACGATAACAACGCCTTCCTCCGGTGTGCCTTCCGGCTTGATCAGAACAGTCGGACATGTACGATGTGCCGGAGCACTGTTTAAATAAAATTTTGCCGGCTTAGAAGCATCCTCACTTGCGAACACGATCTTCTGTGTTCCCATTCCGATATACATACCTTCCTTGTGATCAACGGTATATACCTTTCCATCAAGAGTGATGGTTCCCTTGCCGCCGATGTTGATAACACCAAGTTCTCTTCTCTCGCAGAAATACTTTGCGCGAAGCTCATCTCCTGCAGTCAGTTCGAGCGGATCATTCGCCGGTGTTGCACTTCCGGTAATAATACGATCGATGTGGCTGTATACCAGCTTAATCTCGCCCGGTACAAACAGTCCCTGAATCAGAAATTCCTCTCTAAGTCTCTGTGTGGTGTAGGTCTTGACATCTCTTGGACTTACAGCAGTTCTTAACTCCATAAAAATCCTCCTTTGCCGTGCGGCGCAAGAAGCACCGCACCTTTTCATTTCATTTATTTTCATCTATGCTTACTGCTGCTTACGCAGTGCTGCACGCTTACGAAGTGTTGGATCCAAAATCTTCTTACGGATACGAAGGTTCTTTGGTGTTACTTCAAGGAGCTCATCGGTATCAATGAAATCCATACACTGCTCAAGGCTCATAATCTTCTTCGGTACAAGACGCAGTGCGTCATCAGAACCGGAAGAACGTGTGTTGGACAGATGCTTTGTCTTGCAAACATTGACTTCTACATCCTCAGCCTTACCGGTCTGACCAACAATCATACCGGAGTATACCTTTTCACCAGGTCCAATAAACAATACACCTCTCTCCTGCGCATTGTACAGACCATACGTAATACTCTCGCCATCCTCATATGCAATGATAGAACCCTGCTTACGGTACTGGATATCGCCCTTATACTCCTCATAGCCATCAAAAATGGTATTGATGATACCATTTCCCTTTGTATCGGTCATAAACTCGCCTCGAAAACCGATCAGACCTCTGGACGGGATGGAGAACTCCAGTCTGGTATAGCCGCCCTGTGCAGTTCCCATTCCGTGAAGCTCGCCCTTGCGGCTGGAAAGCTTCTGGATAACCGTACCAGAAAACTCTTCCGGAACGTCGATATAAACAAGCTCCATCGGCTCTAACAGACGGTTTCTCTCATCTCTCTTTGTTAAAACCTCTGCCTTGCTGACTGCAAACTCATATCCCTCACGGCGCATATTCTCAACCAGAACGGAAAGATGAAGTTCACCTCTGCCGGATACCTTAAAGCTATCCATGTTGTCCGTCTCCTCAACGCGAAGGGAAACGTCGGTATTTAACTCACGGAACAGTCTCTCTCTTAAATGTCTGGAAGTAACAAACTTTCCTTCCTGACCGGCAAGCGGGCTGTCATTTACCATGAAATTCATGGCGATGGTCGGCTCAGAAATCTTCTGGAACGGAATCGCTACCGGATTTTCCGGAGAACAGATCGTATCACCGATGTGAATATCACTGATACCGGAAATGGCTACGATGGAACCAATGTCAGCACGCTGCACTTCAACTTTGTTCAGACCATCAAACTCATACAGCTTGCTGATCTTAACGCGGCGCTTCATGCTCGGATCGTGATGGTTTACAATAACACAATCCTGATTTACTTTTACAAAACCGTTGTCAATCTTACCGACACCGATACGTCCCACATACTCGTTGTAGTCGATGGTGCTGATCAGAACCTGAGTCGGAGCCTCCGGATCACCCTCTGGTGCCGGAATGTGGTCGATAATGGTCTCAAACAGCGGTGCCATATTTTCTCTCGGATCATCCAGATCACGAACAGCAAATCCTGCCTTCGCAGATGCAAACAAAAATGGACAGTCTAACTGCTCATCACTTGCATCCAGATCCATCAAAAGCTCTAATACTTCATCTACAACTTCTGTCGGTCTGGCCTCCGGACGGTCGATCTTATTGATACATACAATAACAGAAAGGTCAAGATCAAGCGCCTTGCTTAAGACGAACTTTGTCTGCGGCATCGGGCCCTCAAATGCGTCAACAACAAGGATAACGCCGTTTACCATCTTCAATACTCGCTCTACCTCGCCGCCGAAATCCGCATGTCCTGGTGTGTCGATGATGTTGATCTTGCAATCCTTATAGGTAACTGCGGTATTCTTGGACAGAATGGTGATACCTCTCTCGCGCTCGATATCATTTGAGTCCATGACGCGCTCCTGAACTTCCTGATTCTCACGGAATACACCGCTTTGCTTTAACAATTCATCTACCAGTGTTGTCTTACCGTGGTCAACGTGTGCAATGATCGCTACGTTTCTGACCGTCTCTCTCTTTGTTTTCATATAGAAAAAACTCCTCTTAATGCTAATAAACTAAATTCAGTTACTCTACTCCCCCAAATCGGCACTGCCTTCCTCATGAATCAAAAACTCTCATGTTATTTTCTTAAGATTCTCAGAAATTTCACGAAAATTTTGCACGCAAAAAGGAGCTGCCTTTTGGCAACTCCCTTATTGTAGCACAGATAATATTCACTTTGCAAGTATTTTTCAAGATTCCGGCTCATCCTTTTGCACGGTTTCTGTAAGAGCGGTCAATGTACCGGCGATGGAAGCCAGATTGGACGGTACAATGATCTTCGTTGCCTTGCCGTCTGCTGCCTTCTCAAATGCCTCCATGCTCTTAATCTGAAGCACGGCTGCATCGGCCTTTGCTTCCTTAATATAGGAAATTCCATCAGCCTTTGCCTTGGACACGCGGCGAATCGCCTCTGCTTCACCCTCTGCCTCACGAAGCATTGCTTCCTTTTTTGCCTCTGCGCGAAGAATCGCGGCCTGCTTTTCTGCCTCTGCATCGAGAATGGCAGACTGTTTTTTACCTTCGGCGCGAAGAATCGCAGACTGCTTTTCTCCCTCTGCACTAAGGATTGCGGCACGCTTGTCACGCTCTGCCTTTGCCTGCTTCTCCATGGAATTTTGGATATCCGACGGCGGTGCAATATTTTTTAACTCGACACGATTTACCTTGATTCCCCACGGGTCTGTTGCCTCATCGAGGCTGCTTCTCATCTTGGTATTGATCGTCTCACGGGAGGTCAATGTCTCATCGAGTTCCATCTCACCGATGATATTACGAAGCGTGGTGGCAGTCAGATTTTCAATTGCCATCAGCGGATTTTCTACGCCATATGCATACAGCTTCGGGTCTGTAATCTGATAAAATACAACGGTATCAATCAGCATCGTAACGTTATCCTTTGTGATAACCGGCTGCGGATCAAAATCAACAACCTGCTCCTTTAAAATGACATTTCGTGCAATACGGTCAATAAATGGCATCTTGATGTGGATTCCGACAGACCATGTTGAAAGATAACCGCCGAGACGCTCCACAATCACCGCATGAGCCTGCGGTACGATGCGAATACACGATCCAATGATACATAAAATAACAATTACGATAATGACGCCTGCAATAAATTGAGGACTGATAATTGATGCTGCTAACATTCTTGTTTCCTCCTTTTTGTTTTGTGCGAACTGCTGCAATTTTGTACAATTTTTGATTTTCTGTGCTTTGCAAACCGCTTTTCATTCGCCATTTTTACGCACTCATTCTTTTGAATTATTCTCCTGTGCGGCTTTTGACGTTTCGATCCCGGCTACGATCAGCTTTACACCGCGTATGCCAGTCACAACGACTCGTGTGCCTGCCTCGATGATCTCATCATCCCTCTCAGCAGCTGCCGTCCATTCCTGTCCGCGGATTATGGCCTTTCCAAACCCTTCCTGATTATGTATCCGCGCCGTTACTGTTGCGAAGTCTCCAATCAGGCTATCTGCATTTGTCTTAACCGTCTTCACCTTAAGAAAACGACCGACAAATGGGCGAACCAGAACTAGCAGCAGCATGGAGACTGCCAAAAAAACGACCAGCTGAACTTCCAGTGATGATGAAAACATCGACACAATAAATGCGGCAACGGCACCGACGGCAAACCAGATCGTTACCAGCTGAAAGGTTGCCATCTCAATTGCCGTCAGTACGATAAATACGATCAGCCAGGCATAGACTTGGATACTATCCATGCCAGATCCTCCTTTCTTCGTTTTCCTATGGCTTCTATGCTACCATAAGAAATGATTTTTGTTATGTGATTGTCATTTTTACCGTAAATTTTTGTAACATCCGTTTTTACCCGCTACTTGTACGAAAAGCCCGCTCGGTGAAGTGACTTTGTCGACGGGCCCAATTCCGCGGGTCTCCACTACATGTTTTCAACGTAAATGTATTTTGACAACGGGCACGCTACAACGTCCCGGCTGTGCAGCAGACGATTGTCTCAGTAAAGCACATTCACCTCGGAGCTTTGCCAAACATTAACGTTTCTTACAGCACATGGTAAATCATCACGCGCAGCGTAAACACCCTCTCATCCCACTTTGTCTCTAGGTTGCCGTCGGCATGCTCAAGCAGCTCCCGCATAATGCGAAGTCCCATGCCGTGTTCCTGCGGATTTTCCTTTCGACTGATGAGATTCCCATCCTGTGTTGCAAGAATGGTTCCATCGTAGCGATTTTTGATCTCGATAAATAAGTTTTTGCGCTCGACCTTCATAAAAATTTTGACGATACGGTCTTCCTCTTTTAAACGGCTGCACGCTTCGATCGCATTGTCTAGCGCGTTGCCAAGGACACCGCATAAAACAGAATCGGCTGCTTCCATGTCACGCGGAATGGAAATATGTTCCTCCATCACAACCTTTTTCTCTCTGGCAAGTGCCTGTTCAAAACCAAGCACTGCATCGACGGTACGATTTCCGGTCATGGAGGAATGCAATGCAAGAAGGCTCTGTTCTTCCTTTAGGCGTTCTTCTATCTCCTGAAGCTGACCTTTCTGTACCAGCGTCAAAAGTTCCAAATTTCGGTGTCTTCGCTCATGACGTTCTTTTCGCATTGTCTCCTGAAAATGAGAAAGTGCCTCGTATTGCCTTGCATAGTATTGCAGCTGACGGCTGATCATATATTCTTTTCGCCTTGCATTCTCCTTCCAGGCTTCTTCCCTATGGAACACAAAAAGCGTCTCAAACAGAAGAATCGTGCCTGCCGCAACGGCTGCAAAGATGGCAAACACTCCTTTGTCCCATACGACAACCAAACAGCACAGATTCAGCATGCACCATAAAAGAAAATGCGGCAATAGCTGAAACACACATCTTTCTTTTCCTTCTTTTCGCAATACAAAAAGATACTGGAGTATTATATATAGTGCAAAAAAATTGATTAAAATTATAAGCAAAAAATCAGTCATTTTCCGATACCTTTAAATACTCCCAAAAGCGACTGCGCACATCGGCGCGATGTACCTCGCTGATACTTAAAATCGTACCATCCCGCAGTGCCAGCTTCTCATACTGGAATGCTTCGACATGCTCCATATTGACAAGATATGCCTTATGAATCCGGATAAAATCCGCGCTGATCTCAGTAAGCTCATTCTCTGCCTCGTCAAGCTTATGATAATACTCATATTCACCGCGCACCGTATGAACGATTACCTTTCGTCTGTTGCTTTCCAGATATACAATATCCCGGCAGAGAAGATTGACCACATTTTTTCCAAAGCGAATTGTGAAATTTTCCCTGCGAAAGCGGCCAATACGCTCAAATGCTTTATCCAAAACCGAATACAATTCTTCTTTTTGAAGCGGTTTTGACAAAAAACGAAATGGCTCTGTATCAAAGAGCTGGCGCATATACTGATCATAACCAGATACATAGATAAGCAGCGTCTGATAAGAAATCTCACGCAGCTTTTTGCCAAGCTCGATTCCGTTCATCTCTTGCATCTCGATGTCCAAAAACAGAATTTCAAAACCCGCGCCACTTTCAATTTCCGACAACAGTTCCCCTGCTGAGGCGAAGGTTTCTGCCTGCACCTCAATGTGCTGTTCCTTTGCATAGGAAAGCACGAGGCTTCGCAGCTGTTCGGCAAATGGCAGATCATCATCGCACATCGCACACGTTATCATCACGTCTCCTCCTCAAACAAAAGCAGTTCTTTTCCATTTTTCGCGTAGTAGCCATAATCTTCCACTTGTGTCTTGGCACTTCCCTGAAAACTCTCAAGGAGCTGCTTTTCCATCGCTGTTCGCTCTTCTTGCGGCACCAAAAAACGCACACTCACATCCTCTGCATACTCGCTGTCCAGCTGGCTGTAGCCCTTTTGACCGAGCAGATAGAGAAGCGTTCCAATCTGATTATATGTTACTCTTACCAAAAACTGTACCGCCGGAATCTTTTCAATTACCTTGCTTGCCTCTACACCTGCCTTGGATGCTGCCGTATAGGCGCGCACCAGACCGCCTGTTCCAAGAAGCGTTCCTCCAAAATAACGTGTTACCACGACTACCGTATCGCAAAGTCCGGCTCCGATCAGCACATCAAGCATTGGCTTTCCTGCTGTCTGGGATGGTTCTCCATCATCACTGCATCGCTTTAATTCCTGCTTTTTTCCGATGCAGTACGCGTAGCAGTTGTGTCTGGCATCCCAATATTTCTTGCGAATGGACTCGATATAGGCAAGTGCCTCCTCCTCCGACTCCACATGCTCCAAGTTGGCAATAAATCGTGATTTTTTCTCCACGATTTCCGCTGAATTCCCAATATAAACTGTCTTATAGGTTTCTGCCATTTTCTTTACCTGATTCCCTTATCCTTTACTTGTAACGATTCAGAGCCATTTCCTGCTGTGAATGAGGGCTGAATCGTGTATTTTTTCCTGACTACACCACGGCTTACTGTGGGGAGTAGTCAGAACCAGTTTATCCTATTTTGTCCTGTCTGTAAAGGTTTGCTTTTTTTCTGGTAATTTTCTCCCATTTTTGGTATACTAAAAAAAGAATTGACGGAAAGGCATGGATTTTTATGATTTTTAATAGCGATACAATAAAGAAGGAGCTGTCCGGTCTTCTTGGCACCTCCACTCAGGCCAGGCGCCATCATCTGATTTTTCTATTAAAGTTGGCACTGATCGCTCTTTTGATTCTCAGTGCTGTTGGTGCTGCGATTGGCATTGGCTTTGTGCGCGGTGCCATCGATGCTGCACCCTCGCTTGACGTACTCGATGCACAGCCGCAGGGATATTCCTCGCAGATCTATGATGCAGGCGGAAATCTGATGCAGACACTTGTCATGGAAGGAAGCAATCGTGAAGAGGTAAGCTTTGATCAGCTTCCTGACGATCTGGTACATGCGTTCATCGCTATCGAGGACAGCCGTTTTTATGAGCACAATGGTATTGATCTGAAGGGTATTCTGCGCGCTGCTTATGTCGGCTTAACAAGCGGACGCTTCTCTGAAGGAGCCAGCACAATCACGCAGCAGCTCATAAAAAATAATGTATTGCAAGGCGGCTGCGAGACAAATTTTGTGGATAAGCTTCGCCGCAAGATTCAAGAGCAATATTTAGCTCGAAAGCTCGAAGACAAGCTAGGCAGTAAGGAGACGATTCTCGAATATTATCTAAACACGATCAACCTTGGCGGAAGCTGTCTTGGTGTACAAACTGCCGCACACCGATATTTTGGGAAAGATGTGTGGGAATTATCACTGTCCGAATGTACCGTTTTAGCTGCTGCCACTTCAAATCCATCACGCTATAATCCGATCACGCATCCTCAGGACAATGCAGCCCGGCGCAAAATTGTTCTGGAAAAAATGTACGAGCAGGAATTTATCACAGAAGCACAGAAGGAAGAGGCACTTGAAGACAATGTATACAGTCGCATTCAGACAACCGACAGCACAATCACCGATACAAGCACTTCCACTTTCTCCTATTTTACCGATGCGGTTTACAATCAGGTCTCTGAAGACTTGCAGGCAAAGCTTGGCTATTCTGCCTCTCAGACTTATCAGCTTCTCTACAGCGGCGGTCTTCAGATCTATTCGACAATGGATCCGGATATCCAGTCTATTGTCGATGAAGAGGTGAATAATGCGGACAATTATATTTCCTCTGCCAGAAATAAATTGTTGGAATATTCTCTTAATTATACATTAACAATCTGTCATAGCGATGGGTCGGAAAGCACCTATACAGAAAAAGACTTAACGCGCTATTTCCAATCGGAAAAAGATCAGGCTACATTCACAAATATCTATTCATCAAAAGAAGACATTTACCGTTCTATCCGGGAATTTAAGGTTTCTGTCATTTCCTCCGGTGATTCTGTCACAAATGAGACGATTACACCAATTCTTGAACCGCAGGAATCCGTCATCGTCATGAATCAGTCAAACGGACAGGTTCTTGCAATCTCCGGTGGGCGCGGCGAAAAGACCGGAAGTCTGACCTTTGATCGTGCAATCCATTCCAAACGCCAGCCGGGTTCCATCTCGATGGTATTAAGCACCTTTGCGCCAGCACTGGACTCTTTTGGTGCAACGCTTTCCTCCACCTATTACGATGCGCCCTGCATTTCGGGCAGTCAGCAGATTTTAAACTGGTGGGGAAATCAGTACCTTGGTTATAACAATATTCGTCAGGCGATCACCTACTCTATGAACGTTGTAGGGGCACGCTGCCTGACCTCTCTGGTGTCCGCATCCTCCGCCTATGATTATCTGGAGCTTTTTGGTCTGGACTCACTGACCGATCAGGATCGATCTCTTTCTCTTGCAACGGGCAGTTTGACTTATGGTGTCACAAATGAGAAATTAACGGCTGCTTTTGCCTCGATCGCAAATGATGGCATTTATCAGAAGCCTGTCTACTATACGAAGGTGCTGGACCGTCAGGGGAATATCTTGTTAGAAAACACACCTTCCAAAACACGCATTATAAAGAGTTCTACCGCTGCTCTTTTGACAAGCGCAATGGAGGATGTGATCTCATCGGATGCTTCCTATTATTATCAATACGGAATTACATCAACTGGAACACTCTGCCAAGTCGATAACATGACACTTGCCGGAAAATCCGGTACTACGACAAGCGGAAGCGATTTGTGGTTTGTCGGCTATTCGCCTTATTATACCTGCGGCATCTGGTCTGGCTATGACGAGTCAAAGGTACTTGCCAGCGGAACGGAATATCACAAGCAGATCTGGCAGCACATTATGGCGCGCATCCATGATGGTCTTGCTAATACAGACTTTACGTTTACGGATGCACTGGAATCCGCGAAGATTTGCAGCAAATCAGGACTGCTTGCAGTGGACGGCGTGTGCAACAGCAGCACGAGCAATTCTTACGTTTATACAGAATATTTTGCACCGGGAACTGCACCGACAAGCTATTGTGGACGCCACTATGCACTTCGCATCTGCACGGAGTCCGGCAAGAGTGCAACGAAATATTGTCCGGGGGATTCGGTTGTGCAGCGAGTTTATCTGCATATCGATGATAGTGATCTGGCGAGCGGCACGACGACGGACTCGGATTATCTCGCACCGTCAAATTTGCAAAGCTGCGACATCCATACGGAGGATTCCAGCCGGTAGGTTACGAACACAGCCATAAACTTCATTTTAAGCATAAGAAAACGGTCCTATCACTTCTGGTAAGACCGTTTCTTTTTCTATATTTGTGTGTTAGGGAAGGAACTTTCCGGGGCGCCAATTATTTGAAGTACTGAACACCAGACTCAAACAACTTCAGATCCTGCTCACCGTAGATATTGATTGCCACAGAATCTCCGATACGCTCAGAATGCGCCATCTTTCCGTATACACGTCCGTCCGGACTGGTGATACCTTCGATTGCTGCATAGGAACCATTCATGTTCCATTCCTCATCCTGCGCCAGATTGCCGTTGTAGTCCACATATTGAGTTGCCACCTGTCCGTTTGTGAACAGCTTATCAAGCCACTCCTTGCTTGCTACGAAACGTCCCTCGCCATGAGAAACCGGATTGCAGTAAACACCGCCGAGTGTCGCCTGTGCCAGCCACGGAGACTTATTGGATACAACCTTTAAGTATGCCATCTTTGAAACATGACGGCCGATTGTGTTGGTGGTCAGTGTTGGAGAATCAGACAGCTGGCTGTCAATGATCTCACCGTATGGAACAAGACCAAGCTTTACAAGTGTTTGGAAGCCGTTGCAGATACCAAGCACCAGACCGTCCCTGTTGTTTAACAGATCCATGACTGCTTCCTTAAGCTTTGCATTTCGGAATGCAGTTGCGAAGAACTTTGCAGAACCATCCGGCTCATCACCTGCGGAGAATCCGCCCGGGAACATGATAATTTGGGACTCGCGGATCGCCTTTGTGAAGACATCAACAGACTCACGAATCTCCTCTGCTGTCTGATTGCGTACAACTTTAACAATTGTCTCTGCGCCTGCACGCTCAAATGCCTTCGCACTGTCATACTCGCAGTTTGTTCCCGGAAATACCGGAATAAATACCTTTGGCCTTGCAACCTTGTTCTTGCATACATAGATGGAATCTGCCTTATAGATACCGGTGTCAACCTGTGGCTGTGCCTTACCAGATACAGATGGGAATACCTTTTCAAGAGTAGATTTCCAGCTCTTTACAGCGTCTTCCATAGAAATATGAGCTTCGCCATAAGTGAATACCGGCTCTGCACTCACCTCACCAATGACTTCACATGGAACATCCAAATCTGCGATATATTCTGCCGGAACTTCTGCAAGAATATTTCCATAAAGCGGAGCAAAGAGAAGATTCTTATCAAGCTGAGCGTTGATGACAGCACCAAGTCCGTTACCGAATGCCATCTTGCTGACAGTCTCTGCGATACCGCCTGCGCCGATTGCATAAGCAGATGCGATCTGTCCCTTGCAAACAGCCTCGTGAATCTGACCATACAGTGCCTTTACCTGCTCATACTTTGGAAGCTCGTATTCATCCTTTTCGATGGAGAAGAGGACTAATTTATTACCTGCTTTTTTCAGCTCCGGTGTCACAACATCATTCTCGGATGCCACATCTACTGCAAAGGAAACAAGTGTCGGCGGAACATTTAACTCATCAAAGCTTCCGGACATGGAATCCTTACCGCCGATGGACGGAAGACCAAAGCCCATCTGTGCTGCATAAGCACCGAGTAAGGATGCAAATGGAAGACCCCATGTATGAGAATCCTCGGTCATTCTGCGGAAGTATTCCTGGAAGGTCATGCGAATCTTGCTGTAGTCGCCGCCTGCTGCAGTAATCTTTGCAATCGACTCCGTTACGGCATAAACGGCACCATGGTATGGGCTCCAGGAAGATAAATATGGATTAAAGCCATAGCTCATCATCGTAACTGCATCCGTATTTCCCTTTGCGACCGGAACTTTGGCTACCATCGTCTGAACCTCAGTCAGCTGATTCTTTCCACCATATGGCATCACAACACTGCCTGCACCAATGGAACTGTCGAACATCTCAACAAGACCCTTCTGTGAGCAAACATTTAAATCAGCCAGCATAGAAAGCCACTTCTCCTTCACATCTGCTGTTTCCTTCGCAGCAAAGAAGCTTTCTTCCTTCTTTGGCATACTTACCGTAACATCTGTCTCCTGATGAGCACCATTTGTATCAAGGAATGCACGGCTGATATTGACGATATCCTTTCCTCTCCAGCGAAGCACCAGTCTTGGGCTCTCGCTGACAACAGCAACCTTTGTTGCCTCAAGATTTTCCTCTGCTGCATAGGCAAGGAACTGATCTGCATCCTTTGGATCCACAACGACTGCCATACGCTCCTGAGACTCGGAAATCGCAATCTCAGTACCATCCAGACCTGCATACTTCTTTGGAACCTTGTCCAACTCGACAACAAGACCATCTGCCAACTCACCGATTGCTACGGATACACCGCCTGCACCAAAGTCGTTGCACTTTTTGATCAGATGGCTGACTTCCTCACGACGGAATAAGCGCTGTAACTTTCTCTCGGTCGGTGCATTACCCTTCTGAACCTCTGCGCCACAAGTTTCGATAGAGGACTGTGTATGAGCCTTAGAAGAACCAGTTGCACCGCCGCAGCCGTCTCTTCCGGTACGACCGCCAAGCAGGATGATGATATCGCCCGGATCGGAATTCTTACGGATAACGGCACGTCTCGGAGCTGCACCCATAACGGCGCCGATCTCCATACGCTTTGCCACATAATTCGGATGATAAATCTCCTTTACATAGCCGGTAGCAAGACCGATCTGGTTTCCGTAGGAACTGTATCCGGCTGCTGCCGTGCGAACCAGTTTTTTCTGCGGAAGCTTGCCCGGAAGGGTCTCAGAAAGCGGTCTGGTCGGGTCTGCAGCACCAGTCACACGCATTGCCTGATAAACATAAGTACGTCCGGACAGCGGGTCACGGATTGCACCGCCAAGACAAGTTGCTGCACCACCAAACGGCTCAATCTCGGTCGGATGGTTGTGTGTCTCATTCTTAAAGTTGATCAGCCACTCTTCCTCTTTGCCATCTACTTTGATCGGAACAACGATGGAACATGCATTGATTTCATCGCTCTCCTCCTGATCCTGAAGTTTCCCTTCCTTCTTTAACTGACGCATACCCATCAATGCCAAATCCATCAGGCTGATAAACTTGTCATCTCTGCCTGCAAACAGTTTCTTGTGGGCAGCCTCGTACTCGTCATAAGTTTTCTCGATGACCGGACGATAATAGCCATCCTCAAAGGTAACATTCTTTAACTCCGTCTGGAATGTCGTATGGCGGCAATGATCCGACCAGTAGGTATCTAACACACGAATCTCTGTCATGGACGGATCGCGTTTTTCCTCTTCATGGAAATACTTCTGAATATGTAAGAAATCCTTGAACGTCATGGCAAGACCGAAAGAGTCATAGAGTGCCTTCAGATCATTCTCATTCATAGTCGAAAAGCCATCGAGAATCTTCACGTCAGCTGGTTCCGGATGTACCATGTTCAGTGTCTGCGGGATCTCTTCCGATGCTTCTCTGGAATCCACCGGGTTGATGCAGTGATTCTTAAGCTTTGCAATCTCCTCGCTGCTAAGTGTACCGCTGATCACATATGTGGTCGCGGAACGGATAATCGGCTGTTCATCTTCCTTTAACAGCTTTACACACTGCTCTGCCGAGTCTGCTCTCTGATCAAACTGTCCCGGAAGATATTCTACTGAAAAAATGATATCATCCTTCTCATGAGGAAACGTGCCCTCGTAAAGCTCATCGACCGGCGGCTCCGAAAAAATAGTTCCCTTACTCTTTTCATAAGTCTCATCCGAAAGATTTTCGACATCATAACGGATCAGCACACGCACCTTCTTGGCATCGTGAATGTCAAGATAGCTGCTCATTTCTTCCATAAGCTCCTGTGCCTTAACTGCATAAGGTTCCTTCTTCTCCGCGAAGATTCTTCTGACGCTCATATTATTCTCCTTTTGAATTGTAGTTACTGTTCACAAACAAAAAACGCAAACCGTAAATGTATACAGTAAAAGTATAGCATAGCAGGCGATTTGAAATCAACCTTTTATATTCCACAAATAATAAAAAAAATCAGATAGAAAGTATATAAATTTTACAAAAAAAGGAGAGCCGAAGCTCTCCCAATTTATTTGCATACGTACCTGTATGGAACTGCAAGCAAAGTCCTGATTAAGCGATCTTGCTCTTTGCAGTCTCAGCCAGCTTTGCGAATCCAGCCGGATCGTTAACAGCCATGTCAGCCAGAATCTTTCTGTCTAACTGGATGTCAGCGCTCTTTAAGCCGTACATAAACTTGCTGTAGGACAGACCGTTCAGTCTGGCTGCTGCGTTGATACGGGTGATCCACAGCTGTCTGAACTGTCTCTTTCTCTGCTTTCTTCCTGCATAAGAACTGGTTAATGCTCTCATAACAGACTGCTTTGCTACTCTATACTGCTTAGATCTGGCTCCTCTGTAACCCTTTGCCAGCTTTAACACTTTGTTGTGCTTTCTCTTAGCGTTCATACCGCCCTTAATTCTTGCCATATCTATCTCCTCCTAAACCTATGAGGACTCTCGCGAATCCTGTGCAGAAATGTTTCCCAAACTTACTTATAAAATCGTAAAATTATAAATAAGGTAAAATCTTCTTCATGTTCTTTACGTTGGTACTGTCTGTCATAGCAGCCTTTCTAAGATTTCTCTTTCTCTTAGCAGACTTCTTTGTTAAGATATGGCTCTTGTATGCCTTCATTCTCTTTAATTCGCCTGTACCTGTCTTCTTAAAACGCTTTGCTGCTGCTCTGCTTGTTTTTACCTTTGGCATTATAATTTCCTCCTGTCAATCACTTGATATTTTTTGCCAATACCAGACTCATGCTCTTACCCTCTAACTTCGGCGGTTTCTCAACCGATGCGATATCCTTGAGGTTTTCAGCAAAGTCATCCAGTATATGTTTGGAAGCACCCATATGGGCCATCTCTCTGCCGCGGAAACGTAAGGTAACCTTTACCTTATCGCCCTTTTCCAGGAACTTTCGCGCATTGTTCACCTTTGTATTCAAATCATTTGTATCGATGTTCGGAGACAATCTCAGTTCCTTTACTTCAATGACTTTCTGCTTCTTCTTGGCTTCCTTCTCTCTTCTGGCCTGCTCATAACGGAACTTGCCATAATCAACGATCTTGCATACCGGCGGCTTAGCCGTTGGTGCAATCTTTACCAGATCCAATCCGGCATCCTTTGCCAGCTTCATGGCATCTCTGGAGGACATAATTCCAAGCTGCTGTCCTTCCTCGCCAATTAACCGTACTTCCTTGTCACGGATTTGCTCATTAATCATTAAACTGCTAATTGTTTTGTACCCCCATCGAAAAATGTTGTGAACTGCTTTTACGCAAAAAAATGATGGACCGCGACGATCCACCATTAAGATACACAAATACAATCGAATACGATATGTGAACTTAAATATCAACCCGAGACGCCTTTGCGCTAAGGTGAGAGTGAATCCTCTGCTTTCCTGTTTATTGACAACATTGGCATTCTACCGCATTTCCTATTGTTTGTCAAGTGTTTTTGTTAAAAAAATTTATTCATCGCTTACTTTGGTTACTGTTCACGGAACACCTTCCGAAGGAAAATGAGCAGATTACGAATGTTTTTGGCGGATCAAAAGGTCAAAAATCCTCTTGCAAGCAAGCTTGCATCGGCTTTCTGACCTTTTGACCCTGGTATCATATTGTTTTATATTGGCGTTAAATTTGGAAATTACTTATGCCTTTTTTCTTTTGAGCAACAGAATCGCAGCTACGACTGCTGCCAAAAATGCAACTGTAAATCCTGCCGCATACGGCATCGGGCTTGAATCATCTCCTGTTACGACTGGTGGAATCTCAGGCTGTACTGGTATACTTACTGTCTGATCCTCATCATTAAGATCGCTGTGATCGACAATCGGATTATCCTGCTCATCATACAGTGTCTCAAAGACTACCAGTGTTTTTCCCTGAAGCACGGTTGTGTCAAACGTGAAAGTAACAACAGCACTTCCATCTGTTGCATCCGCGGTAAAGGTTGTCTCCGCAGTCACGCCAATCGGTTGACTGCTTGCTTTATCCATGACAGTTCCTTTTACAACATAAGACTTTCCAACCGTTAATCCGGTATAAGTAACGGTATCTACTAAGGTTACACTTGTTCCAAGTACCATCGTTTTCGAGTTGGATGTCTGATCTGCCGCTGCCGTATGAATGGACGGATAGGAAATTGTCTGCTCCTCGTCTTCGATATCAGCATGAGTTCCGATTGAAATGCCTTCATATTTCACATCCTCAAATGCTACAACATGCTTTCCTGCTAATGCAAGCGAATTGAATGTAAATTCAAGAATGATGCTTCCATCCGGTTCTTCTGCAAGAAAAGTCTTTTCTGCGGTTACTTCCTTTCCATCGACAGTCAACGGCTCTCCTGTTTCTTTTACCATGAGTGTTCCCTTTACGGTATACTCCTTACCCAGAAGCAGATTTGTATAGAATACCTCATCCAGTACAGTTGTTTCCGCAGCGACAACACCATCGTGATCACCTGTTATCTTATCGGTTGCTGTGGTGTGAATCTGTGGAATGTAAACCGTCTGATTCTCATCGTCAACATCTGCATGAATTGCAACTTCCTTGCCTTCCGTATACATATGCTCATAGGCAACAATTGTCTTACCTGCCAGCGATACACCAGAGAATACAAAAGTTACGTCAACCGTTCCATTCGTCTTTTCTGCCGTAAACTCAGCAGATGCGGTAATTTTGTTTCCTGCATCATCTACGATTTCCTTACCAGTTTCTCTATCAACAAGTGTTCCTGTCACAGTATACGCTCTTCCAATCTCAACACCGTTGTAACGCACGGTATCAATCAATGTGATATCCTGATCAGCCGCAGAGTTGTGACTTCCGTTCTCAGAATCAATCAATGTCGTTTGGATACTCGGAATATAGATGATCTGATTGGTATCCGAAACATCGGTATGTGCGGCCACGCTCACACCATCCAGATACAGATACTCGTAAAATACATACTGACATCCACCAAATCCATCGGTTGCGTCAAAGTTGAATACAACATCAATACTTCCATCACTTTCGGTTGGTGTAAATTCAGTACTTGCAGTAATATGCTTTCCATTGGATACAATCGCATTTCCTGTGGAAGACATCAGCATACCAGTCATGGTATAAGTCTTACCCGGCTGTAAGCCTGTGTAAGTAACAGTATCCACAATCATTACATTGCTGTCTTCTTTTACCTGATTCAATCCAGTGTTCTTATCAACGGCTTTTGTCTTGACAGACGGGAAGTAGATTGTCTGATTCTCGTCATTTTTGTCCTTGTGCTCTGCACAAAACTCTCCGTTTAAGGACAACTCTTCAAATGCAACAACAGACTTTCCAACCAGTGCAGACGCATCAAATGTGAATGTGACATCCTGTGTACCGTTTGTTTCGGTTGGCGTAAAGTCAACCATTTCTGTCAACAGTTCTGTCAGGGCATCCCCATCCTTCACATATAAGGTTCCGGTCAACGTATAGTTCTTGTCCGTATCCAGATTTTTATACGCTACATGGTCAACCAATATTACAGTACTTGTTGCTTCAGTGAAATGCTCTCCATTTGCATCAACTAAAGTAGTGCGAATGCTCATCGGAACATTATTGACTGTTCCAAAATCAAGAGCCTGTCCGGCTGCGTTAATTGTGAAGGTGTTAGTGTACATCTTCATGTTCTTTGTTGCTTCTGTTTTCAGCTCAACAATCGTATATTTGCCGTATGCGAACGCTCCATAAGAATCGTTGGCATCAGTGCTGCCAAACCACAGACCTGCATCCTTCGCCAGAGAATCAATCACACTCTGCGGAATGATATCTTTTTCCCCATACTGAGAAAGAACGGAATCGTTGGCATTGGTGTTTGTGGTTTTTCCGATTGCAGAATTAAAGTTACCATCTGTATCTGTTAAAACATAATGCGTTTCTCCTGTTGCATTGTTTGTGATCTTGAATGGGATATAAGCAAGTGTCTCTCCTGTATCAGAGTTCTTCTTTACAAGCTGAATATCTCCACGAACCGGGATATCATATACAGTTCCGGCATTTACTACTGTTTTTGTATTTTCATCCGTAATTGTTACCGTTATCTGAATATCCTTCCACTGATAATACTCGTTCGCCATCGCAGAAGAACCTTCTGAAAAGTTTTTTCCATCAAAGGAAGCATCTGCACGAAGTTCCCTGATCGTATACTTTCCAACCGGAAGATCTGCCTTTCCGGTTGCTGCATAGCCGTTTGCATCCGTTGTAATCATCTGCGCAACGCATCCATTTGAAATCGTCTGACCTGCATAATTTACAATATCAGAGCCTGTAGCATTAACAATCGCAAATTTAATTCCTTCAAGTGTACCTGCTGATGCTGCACCATTTGTCAATGCATCACTCTTCTTGATGCTGATACCCGCCTTGTTCTGAACCTCAGCATATGTCAGCGTTACGGCACTTTCATCATCTACAGGAGTAGAAAGTGCATTGCCGCTCTTCAGGTATACAGAAGAATTTTCATCAACAATTTGGAACAAATATACATTGTTGATTCCAGAAATAGTTTCTCCCGTCTTTGCACTACTTACAACGGCTCCATCTTTCGTAAAACCAGTCGGTGCCTTTGTCTCTTCAACGGTGATTGTTCCAAGTGGAATAAGGTAGGTTCCATCTTTATATTTTCCAAAAACTGCACTTGCACTACCAGAAACGACATGTTTATCATCCAATGATGCAACATATCCACTTGCACTCTTAATAGTTTGAATTACCCATGCAGTTGGTTCTGCTTTTGGATCTGCCTTAATTTCAGCTATCGTATTATACTTCTTTGGATAATAAGTAATTGTATACTCTGCACCAGACAAGTCTGCCGTAGTTGTTCCATCTTTATTGATTTTTATAATTTGAATACCAAACGGGTCATTCAATGGAACATCTTTAGCTTCACACATAACTGGCGAATCAGCAGTTGTTCCCGCAATTACATTTACCGTATACACCTCACCATTTGTTCTATAACCTGATCCTGGCGTCGCTGTTGCTTCTCTCACATAATAAGTTCCTGCTTTCAGTTTTAACGGTTCAGAATAACCATTAGCATCCAAATTAAGGATAGCAATGTTATTGACGCACCCTGCATCGGTAAAAATACCATAATTGATGTCATCGAAACTATAGCAACTATTTTCGTTTGTTATTTCCGGGTTTGTGGAAGATTTATGGATTCTCAAATAACCTTCCTGTTGCTTCTCATATCGAATATTCAATGTCGCAAATGCACACTGATAGTTATTCGGATTGTTTATGCCTCGAATTCCAAGCATAGAAGTTACTACTTTGAAAGTTGCGTATGTGTATCCGTCATCGCCATCGTGAACATCAGTACACTGAAGGGCAATATTGGGAAGATAGTTTCCGAATCCAATATCATGTGCGAAGGTTTCCTGCTCTCCCGTACGCTCTGTAAACGAATTAACTGAATTTACAACTTCCGCAGGTGTATTTGCTTCCAGATGCCATGCGTGCATACAAGCAAGAATTACCTGCGTACCTTCCAAGTTCAATATTTTTCCAGATGCACTTGTTGAAGTTCCGAGTGCTTCTGAAAGGTATCCAAATATTTTCTGTCCACCAAGATTAACGGATGTACCATTGCTGGCTGCACGGCGCTGGATATTTTCAGTTGTCATCTGCACGAGATATCCCGGACTTGCAGAATTTGCATCACTCAGGCTATATTTGAACCATGAATTTAATGCATTCAATGCCGTCTCATCATATGGACTGTATAAACAAAATTCCTGTGCATCATGCGTCGGTACGGTCGTTGCTCCGACATGAATGGTTCCACTGCCATCCGCTGCATTGTTGACACCTGTGATTGTCAATCTGGTATTTGCATATACAAACTTATCTCCAACTGCCAAATCAGATGGTACACTACTTCTTGCCATTTCGAGATAACTTCCTTGCAGCTGTGCCGTCAATGCAATTCCATTATCTAATGACTCAGATTGATACAGACTTTCAGTTGTTATCTGCGCAGTCATAGAGTACTTTGAAGTCGCATTATAGCCGATCAAAACATCCAGACTTCCCACTGCACAGTTATCTCCCATTACAAACTGGAGTGTCTTTCCATTGTTTATGACAGAAACTCCGTCAGGAAAGCTTTCGCCTCTGTTAATGGATGCAGATACAAGATAATTATCAAGTGTATCATCATAATCATCATTAAAAATCTTTACAGTAGCTGTGCCTGATGCAAGATTCAATACTGCCGGAAGAAAACGCTCTGTCATGTCAGGATACAGAACATCAGCACTAATCTTCACCTCACCTGATGCTGTAAAGCCATATAATACCTGAATACGAAGTCCAAATGAAACTCCGTACAGAGCACCTGCATCTGATACATACTGCTCTGTATAGCAATACTGATAACGGCTGCCCGGAATGCAGTAGACACCATTTCCAAGATACTGAATATCCTCAAAGGCTTCCGCTGCTACGCTATCATTATAAAAATTAGTTGCCGGCTGATAGTCAGCAGACTCTACCCCATTCAGCGTTGGAACAGTAGATACAACATAATAATTTCCGTCAGAACCATAATAAACGGGAACTGTTTCTTTAAACATTTCCGGATTCAGACTTAAAATATAATCATCGGAATACCAATCTGCATTAGAATCCAATAAGCTGTCAATGGTCGTTACTCCTGCCTGAACTTGAGCTGCATCAACATAGGTATTGTAAAACTGCATAGTCTGCTCAGTACGTTGCAGAGATACCCCTGTCATGGATTCTGCAAATGCATCATAGCTGTCATAATCCCAGACACGGTCAGCATCGAACGCTTCCTCATCAATAGCATCAGTGAAATCTTTCTCATCCATCTCTGCCATCATTTCCTTAATAGAAAGATATCTGCGATACTGTTCAAATGTCATGGACTCAACAAAATCAATCCGTTCATCTTCAGACAGCCTGTGGATATACTTTGCAGCATCCAGATCACTGGCTGCATCATAGTCAAAACCGAACTTTTCTGCCAACTGATCATCTTCTGCACCATACTGCGCCATCCAAACCAACTGGTAGTCATTTTCTTCAAGACCTCCAATAAAAGCATAAAAAGCATCACTTTCATTTCCACCAATTGCTTCAATGTAAGATAAAATTTCTTCCTTTGTCGCAGCTAATAGATCAATAGACGGTACTTCCTCTGAAGTCGTTTCGGTCTCCGTTTCTTCTGCGGCGGTCTGTTCTGCCTCCTGTGTCGTTTCTTCTTCATTTTCGTCTGACCCGCGTGTTTCATTTGCTGATGTTTCTTCCTCATTCTCTCCAGACGTTTTAACTTCTTCTGCAACAGAATCTTCTTTTTCTGCCGTTGTTTTTTCTGCGGTTATCTCTTCAACGGTCTGTGCTTCATCAGATGGTACTGTTTCCTCACTGCTATTTGCCTCTGTTTGCTCCGATACTGTTTCTATAGCAGCCTCTTCCATCTGACTTTCCACTGTTACTGATGATTCAGATGCCACTGAATTAACTGGCGATAATGTTGTAGATACACTCATCAACACCGCCATAAGCATAGAAGTAATTCTTCTTCCTCTTTTATTTTGGTTCATCGTCATACCCTTTCTTGTGTTGACTTCAGCCTTTTGCCAAAATCTTTTGTTGCTTCTTTCTATTTGCCGCAGCAGGCGGTGCTCTTAGACGATTCATCATTTCTCCTTTTTTCGACATTTTTCTACTAAAAAAGGCCATGGCATCTGCCATAACCTTCCACAATTTTGTGTTTCCTCGCGTGTCCGAACTGGACACAGTGTAAAATGGATATGAAAAAAGCACCTATAATAAATCCTGCGATTCACTTCGGGATTAAATTTAATTATAGATGCTTTCTCTTATGTATTGTAATTACTTTTCTTTCGTTGCCCCGCAGCCGGAACAAGTATAACCTGTTATTACAGTTTCATCCCACGCTGCCTGATCAATCGCCTTTTCTGTATGACCTGTAGCTTCATGGTGAACAACTGTTGTTTCTGCATCGTGATGAATGGTCTGATATACAGCATCGTGATGGATAACTGTTGTTTCCGCATCATGGTGAATACTTCCCGTTTGAATTTGAATTCCATGCCATCCTGACCAACATCCTGCCGCCATATGTTCGTTAACATCTTCTCCCTCTTGAAAAACATGTCCACAAGCATTGCATACCGAATACCATTCATACACTGGCTCGTCCCATGCATTCTTTGTCACAACCGTTTCATCCCACGCTGCTGATACCAACGTTTGCTCGTCCCATGCCTCTTTTGTAACCACAGTTTCATCCCACGCTGCCGAATCTTGCACCCACACATCCTTATATGCTGCATCATGGTGAACTATATTCGTTACTGGTACCCAAGCATGGGTATGAGCCGTTGGCTGTGTCTTTGGTGCTTTCGTACTTTCCGTTTCTTTTGTTGTCGGCTGATTTGGCTTTGTTGTTTCTTGTTCTGTTGCTGATGTGGAATGTTTCTTTCCATCCTCACTTTCAGATGGTTTCTCTTCTGTCTCTGCCTCTGTTTTGCCTTCTAGCGATTCTGCCGCACTTTCCGTTTCTTTGGCTGCCTCTTCCATGTCCGAATCAGACACACCTGCACTCGCGCCCAAATACAGCACCAACCAGTGATTTGTTTCAGACTGGTAGCTGATCAGCGGCAGACGATTATATTCTTCCTCTGTATATGCTGCATCCAGCGTACTTTCTTGAAGCTGTCCATCTATGCTCTGATACAGTATAATTTCTGCATCCTCTGGAATCTGAAGGTTGAAGTCATACGACTCATCAGCTGTCTGCTGATGAGAAACAAAATCATACAAGGCAATAGTATTACAGTTTTGATAATCCGCCGTCTGTGCCAACAGCTGTGCAACGATTGGCTCATTCGCGATGATTCCAGTTATACTATATTCTTCTGAATCCATGCTCTCCTGAAGAGAAAACAGCACG
Organism: uncultured Oscillospiraceae bacterium; assembly: GCA_963652495.1. GTDB lineage: Bacteria > Bacillota > Clostridia > Lachnospirales > Lachnospiraceae > Anthropogastromicrobium. The sequence continues at coordinate 11,260 of CAVJTU010000001.1, read as the reverse complement.
GTTTCAGGTTCAGACTCTGCTTCAACAGTGTCTTCTGCTGACTGCTCTGCTTCTGGCACATTCTCTGCTATGTCCGACTCGGGCACAGAAACAGGTTCCAGCTCAATAATGATATATTGATCTGCTATTTCACTATTTTCTTCTGCTGAAGTACAAGTTGGTACAACTGCAAGCGATACAGCCAACAATCCTGATAGCCAATTTTTTCTATTCATAATGTTCCTGCTCTCAATTTACTTCTGTCTCTGATTCGGACACTGATTCTGTCCCCTGCTCTAACAGAGTGTCCAGAATCAGCCAGCGCCCACAGCCTGTTGACTGATAGGACACAGTTCCATCTGTTGCTTCCAATGTTTCCGATACTAACTCTCCGTCTTTATTTAAGCGATAGAGTGTAACTGTTGCTTCCGGTTCCACATTTAATTGAAATGTAACTTCTCCAGTTGGAACAATTTCTGTTCCATTCTGGTGTGCCTGCACATCTGTGATTTCAAAATCTTTTGCCTGAACATCCGGAAATATATTTGAAATCATCAATCCAATAATTGGATCGTCCGAACTGATCTGAGTATATGACAACTCGACTTGATCAGCAAATCCAATGATCCGTGGCATATTATCCTGTTCTGACATAATTTCCATACTACCGGGTATTTCTTCTGCTTCTGTGTCCGATTCAGACACGTCCTGACTTTCCTCTTCATTCACATCTTCCACTGTCTCCTGCTGATCAGACGGATCTGTAAGTTCCACAATGATTGTCTGCGCACCTTCTGGCTTTTCCTGATTGCATCCTGCCAGCAATGTACATCCAACCAATCCAATCAAACTATGTACTAGCTTTTTCTTCATCCTGCGGTTTCTCCATTTCTTCACCATAATCAATTCTATCCGTTTCCTCTTCATCCAGCAGAACAATTCCAAGCTGGTATCCTACTGATGCCGGAAGCTTCTTCATCGAACGAATTGCAGGCATCAACTTCCCATTTTCACAGCGGTTAATTGCTGTTCTGGACTCCGGTAATTCGTTCCAATTCAGCCTGACTCATTTTCTGTAACTCACTGTAATACGTCAACAGCCATTTTGCTTGTGCTTCTGCCAGTTTCTCAGTCTGAATCTCGTAGTCTTCATCTTTCATATCCTTGATCCTCCCATTTACATTGTACACTATAGTGTACACCTTGTCAAGAGTTCTCTTTTTACGAAAAAAGTACTGCCGTTTGATAGGATACCTCCTTTGTTCTGTTCGACTTTAGTGTGTTCGATTCGGACACGCTTTGTGTCTTATTTTAGGGCAAAAGAAAAAGCGCTAAGGAGATTTCCTTAACGCTTAACCATTTATATTACAGCTTGCCGAAAAGTTTTTATTTTGGGCTGCGGAGCTGTTCCTTAAGCCACTGCTGTTCCTTCGGCGTCAGTTCTGCATTTTCCAAAAGATCCGGGCGTTTTGCTGCTGTGCGAAGGAGCGACTGCTCACGTCTCCACTTATCAATATTTCCGTGATGACCGGATAGCAAAACTGGCGGCACTGCCTCACCCATGAAGACCTCCGGCCTTGTGTACTGCGGATATTCCAAAAGGTTCCCCTCAAAGGACTCGTCCTGCGCAGATGCTTCATTATTTAATACACCTGGCACGAGACGGGAAATGCAGTCAATCATCATCATAGCCGGAAGCTCACCGCCCGTGAGCACAAAATCACCTGCTGAAACCTCATCGGTAACGATACGGTCAAGCACACGCTGGTCAATGCCCTCATAGTGACCGCAAAGAAAGATCAGATCCTCCTCCTTTGCATACTCCTCGGCCAGCTTCTGAGAAAACGGCTTTCCCTGAGGTGTCATAAACAGTACGCGCGTTTTTTTGCCGATGCGGTCTGTCAAATCCTTCCACGCATCGTACACCGGCATTGGCTGCATGACCATGCCCGCTCCGCCGCCATATGGATAATCATCGACACGATTATGCTTGTTTGTGGAATAATCACGGATATTGATTGCTTCTACTGAAATCAGCCCCTTTTGGGATGCTCGCCCAAGAATACTCTCGCCGCAGACATTTGTAATCATCTCCGGAAACAATGTCAATACATAATAATGCAAGAAGTCACCTCTTTCTTCTTACGATTTGCAAACAGACTGCGATTTTGACTAGCGCATCCGCAAATCGTTTCACTCATCAGTCAATCAGTCCGGCCATGACATGGACTGTCATCATGCCTTTTTCAAGATCAACATTCAAGATACAGGATGGGATTGCCGGAAACAGTACCTTTCTTCCATCCAACAATTCAATCTCATAGACATCGTTTGCACCAGTCTGGTATACTTCGGTGCACTTACCAAGTTCCACTCCGTTTTCATCCTCAACGCGAAGACCAATCAGATCGGTAATAAAGTTTTCATTTTCGCCGCACGGTGCTGCCTGCTCTCTCGTGATATACAGCTCGGCCTGACGCAACAATTCAGCCTGATTGCGGTCTGTAATCTCCTCAAAGGAAAGAATGACCATATTTTTGAAATACTTTGCTCCGCTTACGTGCATCAGACGGTTCTGTCTCTTGTCAATCATCTGCAATGTTTTCCACTGTGCAAACATTTCCGGCTCATCTGTTGTCGGAAATACATTTACTTCTCCCTTGATTCCATGAGCGGATGAAATTACGCCCACACGCAATAAATCTTCCATCATTTATTCTCCCAACTTAACGTTACCGTTCACGAATTTACAAACTTTTGGGGTAACTATTCAAAACCCCATTCACAAAAAAACAAAACGTGCACCCCATTACTGAAGCACACGTCCTGATCACTCAATCTCAACACTAACCTGCTTGTCTTCTCTCGATGCTGCAGCTTTTACCACAGAGCGGATTGCTTTTGCGATTCTTCCCTGCTTGCCGATGACTTTACCCATATCACTAGGTGCCACCTTCAACTCCAGTACCAGTCCCTTCTCGGTTTCCTTCTCAGTAACCACGACTTCATCCGGGTTATCTACAAGCGATTTTGCGATAACTTCCAATAGTCCCTTCATACATCTCTCTCATTCTGCTGCACCCGCAACATTTGATAAAAGGATTCGGCACTAATTATTTCTCAATACCAGCAACCTTTAATAACTTTGCAACTGTATCTGTAGGCTGAGCACCGTTTGCAAGCCATTTCTTAGCAGCTTCTTCATCAAACTTGATTACGCTCGGATCCTTAGTTGGATCATAGTAACCGATCTCCTCGATGAATCTTCCGTCTCTTGGGGATCTCTCATCTGCAACTACCACTCTGTAGAAAGGAGCCTTCTTCTGTCCCATTCTCTTTAATCTAATCTTTACCATTGTAAAATTCCTCCAATTATTTTAATTTAATTATTTATTAAAAAGGCAGTTTAAATCTTCCTTTTTTTGCCTGCTTGCCCATCATGCCGGGCATCTGCTTCATCAGCTTACGGCTCTGGTCAAACTGCTTTAACAGACGATTGACCTCCACCACATCGACTCCTGCACCTTTTGCAATGCGGTTCTTTCTGGATGCATTGATAATATCCGGATTGGTACGTTCCTTCATGGTCATGGAGCGAATGATTGCCTGAATCCGTTCCATTTGTTTCTCACTTTCGTCCATATCCGGCATGTTCTTCGCGTTGATATTCATGCCCATGCCCGGAAGCATCTCCATGATTTTGCTAAGACCACCCATATTTTTCATCTGCTCCATCTGTTCCAGATAGTCGTTTAAGTCAAAGGATGCTTTGCGAAGCTTCTGCTCCATCTCCTTTGCCTTCTCAGCATCGACCTGTGCCTCTACCTTCTCAATCAGGCTCATGACATCGCCCATGCCGAGGATACGGGATGCCATACGATCCGGATAAAACTGCTCCAGATCGGAAAGCTTCTCGCCCATACCGATGTAAAGAATCGGCTTTCCTGTCACCTGACGGATAGACAATGCTGCACCGCCTCTGGTGTCGCCATCGAGCTTTGTCAGGATCACCCCATCTACGCCGATACGGTCATTGAATGCAGTCGCTACGTTGACTGCTTCCTGTCCGGTCATTGCGTCCACAACGAGCAATGTCTGTGTAACGCCTGCAGCCTCTTTTACTTCTACAAGCTCCTGCATCATGGATTCATCAATCTGCAGACGGCCTGCTGTATCGAGGATAACTACGTTTTGTCCGTTATTCTTTGCATGCTCGATCGCTGCCTTTGCGATGTCAACCGGGCTGTGATTCGTTCCCATTGAGAATACCTCAACGCCCTGCTTCTCGCCGTTGACCTCCAACTGCTTGATCGCCGCCGGACGGTAGATGTCACAGGCAACTAAAAGCGGCTGTCTGCCTTTCATCTTTAACTTTCCTGCGATCTTAGCGGCTGTCGTTGTCTTACCGGCGCCCTGAAGACCGATCATCATGATGACCGTCACCTGATTTCCCGGAAGCAGAGCAATCTCTGTTGTCTCGGAACCCATCAGTGAAACAAGCTCTTCATTTACGATCTTGATTACCATCTGACCAGGATTCAGTCCGTTCATAACGTCCTGTCCGACTGCGCGCTCTTCAACCGATTTTACGAAGCCCTTTACTACCTTGAAGTTGACATCCGCTTCCAGGAGCGCGATCTTTACTTCCTTCAAAGCAGCCTTTACGTCCGCTTCTGTCAGACGACCCTTGCCGCGCAGATTCTTAAATACGTTCTGAAGCTTTTCAGATAAGCTCTCAAATGCCACTTTTGCAGCTCCTTTCTGCTTTGCCTTCTATTACAGTTCTTCGAGTATTGTCTGGCAAAGCTGATCAATCTGTCGAAATAGTGACCGATCTTTGCTCTTCTCATACTCTCTTGCAAGCTCTCTTAACTCGCCCACTGAGGATTTGAGTGTCACAAAGCGCTCTACCAAATGCAGTTTGTTCTCATACCCTTCAAGCAGCTTGTCACAGCGCCTTACAAGATCATGAACTCCCTGCCTGCTGATGCCATGCAGCTCTGCCACCTCGCTCAGCGACAGATCCTGAAAAATAATGCTTTCGTAGATTTCCTGCTGGTGCGGCGTAAGCAGTTCACCGTAGAAATCGTACAGCATATTGCGTTCTACAATCTTTTCCATCAAACACCACCTTCGATACTATACACGAAAAAAGAAAGGCTGTCAAGTGTTTTTTCTTGACAGCCCGAAAGTTTTTTTCTATTTATAATTTACTTTCTATAAACAAGATTGCCCAGCATCAGGTCCTTCTTCAGGCCGCGGATGGTGGTCTCGTTGTCGATGTAAACTGGCTCAATTCCCATTGCCTCTGCCCAGTCACCCATCTGCTCTGCGGTGAGGTCATAGGTGAATGCGGTATGGTGAGCGCCACCTGCTAAGATCCATGCCTCTGCTCCTGTGATCAGATCTGGCTGTGGGGTCCAGAAGTTGGTTGCGACTGGCAGCTTCGGCATTGGCTTTTCTACCTTCTTGCAGTCAACAGTGTTGATTAACAGACGGAAACGATCGCCTAAGTCTACTAAAGAGGTAGCGATACCAGTTCCTTCCTTGGAAGTGAATACCAGACGAGCCGGATCTTCTCTGTCACCCATGGACAGCGGCTGGCACTTGATGCTGATCGGGCCATCTGCGATGGATGGGCAGATCTCAAGCATATGAGCCTCTAAGATGCCTTCCTTGCCCGGAACTAAGTTATAAGTGTAATCCTCAAGCATAGAGGTTCCCTTTGCATCCTTCATTCCTGCGGTCATGATCTTCATTAAACGTACCATGGCAGCGACCTTCCAGTCACCCTCTGCACCGAAACCGTATCCCTTTTCCATGAGTCTCTGGATTGCCAGACCTGGCAGCTGCTTTAATGCGCCCAGATCGCCAAAGTGAGTTACGATTGCCTGATAGTTCTTCTCCTCAAGGAAACGCTCGAAGCCAAGCTCGATCTGTGCCTGTACCGCAACATGCTTCTTAAACTCTTCCGGATCGCGTCCTTCCAGAAGAATATTGTACTTGCTGTAATACTCATCTACCAGCGCATTGGTATCGGATGCGGATACAGCAGCCACAGACTCTGCAATCTCGTTTACCGGATATGCGTCGATCTCCCAGCCAAACTTTAACTGAGCCTCTACCTTATCACCCTCGGTTACGGCAACATTTCTCATGTTATCAGCAACACGCATAACGCGGATGTGACTGCTCTCGACAACACCGACTGCAGTGCGCATCCAACTGCCGATCTTCTTCTGAAGCTTCTCATCCGACCAATGACCAACAACAACCTTGCGTTCAATGCCCATACGGGTTACCATGTGGCCAAACTCTCTGTCACCGTGTGCAGACTGGTTCTCGTTCATGAAATCCATGTCGATGGTGTCATACGGGATCTCCATGTTAAACTGGGTATGCAGATGCAGCAACGGCTTTCTGTACTCCTGAAGACCAAGAATCCAAGACTTTGCTGGGGAGAAAGTATGCATCCAAACGATCACACCTGCGCACTCCTCGTCGATGTTTGCCTCGTTGAAGGTACGGCGAATCAGCTCGTTTGTGATTAAAGTTGGCTTCCAAACAACCTCAAATGGAAGATTTCCAGACTCGTTTAACTTCTCTACAATAATCTTGGAATGCTCTGCTACCTTCTGTAAGCACTCGGCACCGTACAGATCCTGAGATCCGGTACAAAACCAAAACTTATAATTCTTTCCTGTTTTCATTTCAAAAACCAATCCTTTCTGTTATTTTATTCTATGATGTTGGGGTCAAGAGGTCAAAAATCCTCTTGCAAGCAAGCTTGCATCGGCTTTCTGACCTTTTGACCCTGGTATCTAAAAAATACTATATTGCCAAATCAATGCTTCTGATAAGCAAAGATTGGACGGCCCGTCTCGTCGTACTGCACTTTTAACAGGTGAGCATGACGATTTGGATCGTATAGCGGATCCTTTGTCTTGATGCCATCGTAGGTTCTCGCATGGTAAACCATGATGTCATTGCCGTCCTCATCCGTTGTAAAGCTGTTATGGCCTGGACCATACAATCCCTTCTCTGGGTCCGTTGCCAATACTGGCATACGCTCCTTTGTCCACGAAGCCGGATCAAGCAAATCTGCATCCTCATCTGCACTTAAAAGGCCAACACAGTAACAGGAACCTGTTCCGCTGGCAGAGAATGTCAGCCACAGTTTTCCAGCGTGCTTTAACACAGCCGGGCCTTCATTTACCCAGAACAAAATGCGCTCCCAGTCATAATCCGGTGTTGTGATCATCTCCATGACCGTTGCCAGCTTGTCTGGTGCTGCCATCTTGGCGATATAAAGATTGGATATATTGGATGCTTTCTGTGCCCACACATAATAGTAGTCACCTTTATGCTCGAAGATCGTTGCATCCAGCGAGAAATCGGTAAAGGAGAACGGATCGTCATCGCAGCCCTTCATCGGGCCTAACTCGCTCCACTCACCTGTCATCGGATCACCATCGCATACAAGCACGTACGGGCGAATCTTCCAGATATCCTCTGCCTCGCCTGCAGCAAAATAAATGCACCACTTTCCATAGACAAAATGAAGCTCCGGTGCCCAGATATGGCAGCTCATCGGGCCATGCTCATGCTTAACCCAGATCTGACGCTCCTTCGCGTCCTTCAGACCGTTTAAGGTCTTGCTGCTGCGAAGCAAAATGCGGTCATAAGCCGGATAGGAAGCGGTAAAATAATAGGTGCCATCGGCAGCCTTGCATACAAACGGATCGGCGCGCTGCTCAATAAACGGCTCATTGTACTCAGTAATCAGTCCATTCTTTTCAAGTGACTGCCAGTTTGTTTTCTCGTCCATTCGATTTCCTCGCTCTGACTTATTCTACAGTTACGACCAGATGAAGCACGCTGCACTTTGGAAGTGTCAGCTTCAGGCCGCCCTCAGTAAGCTCTGCGCCATTAAATGCTTCACATTTTACCTGATCCGGATTATCAAATGTGTTATGCTCATGCATCTCACCTGTTAAGATCATTCCCTCAACTGCAGTTGCCTTTCCACTGTCAAGTACAACGTCAACCGGATATTCCTCGGTGACAGACTCATTCGTCAATGTGATATGCATCTTTCCATCCTTGCCCAAAGACACAGACTCTGTCATGTTCGGTGCCTGATGGCCTTCTGGTCCAATCAGCTGTGTCTCAAGCGTACTGTCAAGAAGCTCGCCATCCTGATGTGCCTGATACAGATAGAAGACAAACCAAGTCGGTGTCTTGATCATGCGCTCGCCATCGGTCAGAATGACAGACTGAAGCACGTTTACCATCTGTGCGATGTTTGCCATCTTGACACGGTCACAATGCTTGTTGAAGATATTTAAATTGATTCCGGCAACAAGCGCATCACGCATGGTATTCTGCTGATATAAGAAACCAGGATTGGTGCCCGGCTCTACATCAAACCAGCAGCCCCACTCATCGACGATCATGCCGACTTTCTTCTCCGGGTCATACTTGTCCATGATTGCGCCGTGACGTGTGACAAGTTCTTCCATATAATAGGTGCGCTTCATAGTCTCGTACCACTCGGTCTCGGTAAACTCAGTTGCGCTTCCCTTATTCTCCCATCCGCCCGGATGCGTATAATAATGAAGGGACAGACCATCCATTGCACCGTGTGCTTCCTTTGCCATGCGGCGATTCGCAGTCTCAAGTACCTTCTCGGTCCACTCATAATCATCTACATTTGCACCGCAGGCAATCTTACTGATCGGTGCTGCATTGCTGTAATTTCTCACATAAGTCTGATAACGGCGATACATCATGCCATACTGCTCCGGGAGCATATTTCCGCCGCAGCCCCAGTTCTCATTGCCGACGCCAAAATAGTCTACCTTCCACGGCTCCTCATGACCATTCTTTGCACGAAGGTCTGCCATCGGGGATACGCCCTCGAAGGTCATGTACTCAACCCACTCAGACATCTCCTGTACCGTGCCGCTGCCTACGTTTCCGTTGATATACGTCTTGCAGCCAAGCTGACGGCATAATTCCATAAACTCGTGCGTACCAAAGCTGTTGTCCTCAACAACACCGCCCCAATGTGTATTGATCATCTTCTTTCTGCTTTCCTTCGGGCCGATACCATCCTTCCAATGGTACTCATCCGCAAAGCAGCCGCCCGGCCAGCGAAGTACCGGAACATGAATCTCTTTCAATGCCTCAACCACGTCATTTCTCATACCGTTTGTGTTCGGAATTGGAGAGTTTTCTCCTACGTAAAGACCCTCATAAATGCAGCGTCCCAGATGCTCAGAGAAATGTCCTTGAAGCTCAGGATTAATATGTCCCTTGATCACGTCTGGGCGAATATGTAATTTTGCCATAACAAGCCTCCTTTGTCTTTGATTTTGTTATCTCAATTCTACAACTTGTACCCTCGTATTGACAAGTTGTTTCTCACGAAAAGTAAATGTAGTCATTTTATTTGCAAAAAATGGTATTTGATCCCATTTTCTTTTGTTTTCAAATACCATTTTTTCTTCTTATATTCTATTTTTTCTCGTCTTTTTGCCCTTTTGACAACCCTTAACGGCTCCGATCATAACACCCTTCTCAAAATATTTCTGTACAAACGGGTATACACACAAAATCGGGACTGTAGATACAATAATAACTGCATACTTAACCTGATCAGCAGAGGACTGACCGTAACCACCCTGTACACCACCGTTTCCATTTGCATATGACTCATTCAGAAGAAGAATCTGACGTAAAACGGTCTGTAATGGCTGAATCTTTGCATCACCATTGGTATACATCAACGCAGTGAAATAATCATTCCAATGGTAAACTGCATAGTAAAGAAGCTCTACAGAGATAATCGCCTTGGAAAGCAGGAGAACAACCTTTGCAAAAAATGTAAAGTGACTGCAGCCATCCAGCTGTGCCGCTTCATACAGATCATTTGGAATGGTGTTCTGGATGAAAGTTCTTGCGATAATCAAGTTGTATGTATTGACAAGTACCATAACAATCATGATCCACCTGCTTCCGATCATACCAAGACTCTTGATCGTCATATACAGTGGAACAAGACCGCCAGAGAAATACATCGTGAAAACAAAGTACATCATAACTGCATTACGTGCCCTGAAATCCGGTCTGGACAGCGCATATGCTGCCGGAAGCGTTACCGCCAGATTCAGAACAGTTCCGACTATTACATAGATCAACGTATTCAGATATCCGGTCCAAATACGAGAATCGTCCAAAATCTGCTGATAACCGTAGAAACGAATATCCACCGGCCACAGAACAACCTTTCCCTGATTGACCATGTTTGAATTACTGATGGACGCAATCACGATAAACCAGAGCGGATAGGCAATTACAATAAATGTCGTAATGCTCAAAATAAAGACTGCTGCATTGAAAATTCGGTCCGAGGCATGACGCTCACGAATCTTTTTTCTTTTTTTGCTGCCATACTCACACCTCCTTACATCAGACCGGTACCGGTCAGTTTCTTACCCAGCCAGTTTGTCAACATCAGGAATGCAAAATTAATTACATTTGTGAACAATCCTACTGCTGAACCAAACGAGAACTGTGACGATTTGATACCAACCGTATATACATAGGTTGAGATGACCTCTGAGGTCTTTTTATTCAGTGTGTTCTGCATCAGATAAATCTTATCAAAGCCGACATTTAAGATACTGCCCATGTTCATGATAAGCAAAATAACAATGGTCGGAACAAGTGCCGGAAAGTCGATATGTACGATGGTCTGCCAACGGTTTGCTCCATCAATCTTACATGCATCATACAGCTGCGTATCAACAGAAGAAAGAGCTGCTATGTAAATAATACTATTCCAGCCCATGCTCTGCCAAACACCCGAGAATACATACACCCATACAAAATAATCATTGCTGAACAGATTTGCTTTCTCCGGAATCAGGTGAATCGCCTTCATTGCCTCACTGATGACACCACCCTTGCTCGCCAGCATAATATTCAAGATGGAAACCATAACAACTGTTGAAATAAAATATGGAATATAAACGGTTGTCTGCACAATTTTCTTCCATTTCTGCTGACGAATCTGGTTAATGATCATCGCAAGCACAATAGGTGCCGGGAATCCCAAAAGAATACTGAGTGCTGCTGTTACAAACGTATTGCGAAGCGTTGTCCAGAACATCGCACTTTCAAAATACTGTGTGAACGTACCCCCGCTTATAGAAGCGGGAGTTTCCTGATTCTACGAAAACAGCACTACAGTTCCGAAGAACTGCGGCGACCTACA